>JAYUWF010000133.1:0-6002 GCA_043753685.1 Herminiimonas sp. | reverse complement strand
CGGCTTCGGCTTCGGCTTCGGCGACCTCGCCCCTGGCAACGCCGCACCCTTCACCTTTCGCGGCGCAGGTTGCCTCAACAGGTATGTCCCCGCCGGGCTCACCACCTCCGGCCCTTCCCAACCTCGGCATGTTCACGGCACGCCCAGGGACGCTACGCGTGCCGCCGGCTGCCGTCGAGCTTCTGACCGTACGGCTCGGCCGACCCGATCTGACGGCACTGACTTCCCAGCTCAACGAAAAGCTGGGCGACCGATGGGCCTACACCGGCAGCGTTGCGCTGCAACTGCACTCGATGCAGCGTATCGATGCGCCCGGGCGTGCCCCGGTGGATGTCGATTTCGAAGTCGATTGCAATGACTACGATCTGCTGCGTGCGGCGTTGCGCAGCAGTCCCCCCGGCAGCGCAATGACGGTCGCCCGGCAACCTGACGGCGAGCGGCTCGAGCATTATGTTTTCGATGACGTTTTGAAAGTGGATATGTTGAAGGCGAAGGCGCGAGAAGTCGCGCGGCCCGAGCGGCGCACCAGCGTTTGCGGCATACCGGTGCTGACGCTCGACGTTTTGAAAAGCCGCAAGCAAGACGATCTCGACAGCCACTCTCCCGAAATCGTCAAAAAAGCGGCCGACGATCTCGAGCACATCCAGCACTTGCAGTCGCAAGAGGTGGCGCCGCCCGCCGCACGCCCGTCGCCGCCGCAACTACAACCGCAGTTACAGCCGCAGTTGCAGGCCAGACCCCCCCAGGCTCGGCGCAAGCTGGCGTTTTAAAAAGATGGCTGGCCAGGTAAAGCCCACGGCCAGAATGGCGCTCAGCGCCCCGAGGTCTTCACATACGTGGGGAAAAATTCCTTGAGCAGGAATTGCTCGAGCTCGGCCTGGTAGGCGATTCCCGCATTCATCGTGACCGCCCGTCCCAGGCGCCGCGATTCGAACACGAATTCGCCGGGCTTCATGGCACGGATGAAGATGATGACCCGCTTGACCACCGCCATCTCGATATCTACCTCGGTGCCCTGCTCGACGCCGATCACCTGGGTCGAATTGCGCTGGGTGTTGCTGCTCCAGCCGTGGAAGGCGAACTCGGCCGCATGCAGACGCAGATTGCGGACATCGAAGGTGCCGCCGGTCTGATCCTGTTCCACCGCTCCCTTGCGCCGCGAAAAGGCGACGTTTTCCTTGGCGATCCGATTCGCGCGCTGCGACTCGGTTTCGGCCGGCGCCGATTCGGCCACGGCCGGATCCTGCGCCTGCGCTTCGGCGCGACGCTTGCGGTTGGCTTCCAGGCGCGAGGCAAAATCTTCCTCGGGTGCGGCGCGCGCCACATCCTGTTGCGGCGCCACGTTGGGCGCCGGCGTCAGTTGCTCGGTCGCCACCGACGGCGGTGCATTGCGCGGGGTGATGGCTTTCGGTTCATCGCGCTTTGCCACGACCTTCGGCGCCGGCGGTTGCTTCGGTTTCGGCTTGGCCGGCGCCTTCTGCGGCTTGATTGCCGGCTTGCGCTCCGGCGCCGCCGCCAGCGGTGCGATGTACGTAATGGCGCCGTCGGTCGACCCTGATATCGGTTTCAATTCCAGTGGCGCGCGCGTGATCACGATCCATAGCAGCAGGATGTGCAGCAGGATCGTCACCAACAGCGCCAGACTGCGCGTGTCGAGTCGCGGCAGCAGCCGTGTGTCGTCGAACCAGCGCGCGGTGGCGCTGCCGCCGGCAAAGGATGAAGGGGGAATCAAGGAAGTGAGCAAAATGGACTTGGGCGACGGGATCCACATGGTGACGTACAACGGCCGCGCGTGGTAACCATGGAAACATTTGAATACAAGTGTAAAGAAGCGGCAGCGCGACGGGCCCTGGCAAAAAACGCCTACCTTACCGGAAACCGAGATTGCCGGCAGCGACGGCCCGCCCGGTAACGCTCAGGCGCGCCGCTTGGCCGCCAGCGCGGTACCGGCGCGGCTGACGGCCGGCCGGCCCAGGAAACCCGATATGAACTGGCCGGCGTCGACCACCTGGTCGAGGTCGATGCCGGTCTCGATACCCAGGCCCTGCATCAGGTACAGCACGTCTTCCGTGGCGACGTTGCCAGTGGCGCCCTTGGCATACGGACAGCCGCCCAGGCCGGCCACCGATGCGTGATAGATGCTGATGCCGACTTCCAGGCTGGCGTAGATATTGGCCAGCGCCTGACCGTAGGTGTCGTGAAAATGTCCGGACAGCTGGCCGATCGGAAATTCGGCGATCGCCTGCGGCATCACGCGGTGCACCAGCGCCGGCGTGGCCACGCCGATGGTGTCGGCGATGTCGATCTCGTCGCAACCGAGTTCGCGCATGCGGCGTACCACGTCGGCCACGGCTTCCGGCGCGACGGCGCCCTGGTACGGACACCCGAAGGCGCAACTGACGCTGCCGCGCAGGCGCAGGCCGTGTTGCTTGGCGGCGCTGGCGACATCGCGAAACCGCTCGATCGATTCGGCGATCGAACAGTTGATGTTCTTTTGCGAGAAGGCCTCCGATGCCGCGCCAAAGATCACGACTTCATCCACGCCCGCTGCCAGCGCGGCCTCGAAGCCCTTCATGTTCGGTACCAGCGCCGAGTACACCACCCCGGGTTTGCGCCGGATCGCAGCCATCACTTCGGTCGAGGTGGCCATCTGCGGCACCCACTTTGGCGAGACGAAGGAAGCCGCCTCGATGTTGACGAAGCCGGCAGCCGTCAGGCGGTCGACCAGCTCGATCTTGATCGCGGCGGGAATTGTCTGCTGCTCGTTCTGCAAACCGTCGCGCGGGCCGACCTCGACCAGTTTTACCTTGGTCGGCATTGCGCTGCCGGTGATCGACGTCGTAGAAGTCATGGTGGCATTCATGGTTGATCCTGTTTCAGTAGCCTCGTGCGCGGTTGACCACGCCTTCGACGGTCTGCCCCTGCTGCAGGCGGATGATCTTGGCCGCGATCTGGCGCACGCTATCGCCACGCAGGGTAACGGCGGCGATGTGCGGCGTGATCGTGATGCGCGGCTCGCTCCAGAACGGATGCGCGGCCGGCAGCGGCTCCTGGCGGAACACGTCGAGCGTGGCGGCAGCAATCTGGCCGCTCTGCACCAGCGCCAGCAGGTCGTCTTCCACCAGATGCGCGCCGCGGGCGACATTGATCAGGTAGCCGCCCTGCGGCATTTTGCCCAGGGTGTCGCGGTTGAGGATACCGGTGGTGTCGGCCGTCAGCGGCAAGATGCACACCACCACTTTCGAGGCCGCCAGAAAGCGCTCCAGCCCATCGGCGCCGCAATGGCAGGTCACGCCCGGCAAATCCTTCTGCGTGCGGCTCCAGCCCTGCAACGGGAAACCGAACGGCGCCAGGGCAGCGGCGATGCGGCTGCCGAGCACGCCCAGGCCGAGTATGCCGACTGAAAATTTTTCTTTTTCAAAGGCCTTCAGGAAGCGCCACTGACCATTGCGCTGCTGCGCTTCGAGCTGGTCGAAGCGGCGGAAATAACGCAGCACGGCATGGCTGACGTATTCCGCCATCTGCACGCCCATGCCGGCGTCATCCAGGCGCACGATCGGCACCTGCGCCGGCAGCGCATCGCCCAGCTGCAGGATCGCGTCGACGCCCGCGCCCAGGTTGAAAACTGCCTTCAGATCGGGACGGTTCCGCAGCATCGCGGCAGGCGGTTTCCAGACCACGGCGTAATCGGCCGGTGCATCGTCGCCCTCTTGCCAGACGCGCAGGCTGGCCTGCGGCAGCGCAGCCTGCAGATCGGCCAGCCAAGGCGCCGGATTGGCGTCGATCGCGTGAAACAGGATGCGCAGCGGCGCTTCGTTCACGTTCGTGATGCTCGCGCTCATGCTGCATCCCTGAAGGAAATCAGCGGCGCACCATCGGCCACCTGGTCACCCACCGCATACAGCAAGGCGTCGATCACGCCATCGCGCGGCGCGGCGATCGTGTGTTCCATTTTCATCGCTTCCATGATCACCAGCGGCGCGCCGGCTGTCACCGTATCGCCGGCCGCCACCAGGACCGCGACGATCTTGCCGGGCATCGGCGCCGTCAACCGGCCGCCGACGACTTCGGCCACTCCCGCGTGCGCCAGTGGATCGGCGTATTGCAGGGTCGCGTGACTGCCGGCATGGAAGACGTGCAGCGCTTCGCCATCGCGCACCACGGTGCCGCGCACGATGTCGTCACCGAGACGGATCGCGACTTCCGCGCCTTCGCTCGGCAACAGTTGCATCGCGGTCGTGGTGTCGTTGTGCAGGATCGAAAAACCGCTGCCGCCGTGTCCATATCCGATCGATAGCGGATAGGCCTGTTGCGGATCGTGCAGCTGCAAGCCGCGCTGCAGCGACGCCTGCAGGCGCCAGCCGCTGGTGGCCGCCCACGGACTGTCGTTGGCCTTATCGGCGGCGCGCGATTCATCGCGCAGCACGACGGCCGAAGCCAGCGCCAGCACCGCCAAGGCGATCGGCTGCGGCGGCGGGAACAGCGCTGCATGATGACGTTCGATCAAGCCGGTATCGAGGTCGGCACTGGAAAACGGCACGCTGTCGATCAGGCGCTTCAAGAAGGCGGTGTTGGTGGCGGGCCCGACGATCTGGTAGGCCGCCAGCGCATCGCTCATGCGCGCCAGCGCGGTGGCGCGATCCGGTCCCCAGACGATCAGCTTGGCGATCATCGGATCGTAATACGGCGAGATGGCGTCGCCGGCGCGCACGCCCGAATCGATCCGCACCGGTGCCGGCGCCGCCGAACCGGCGGCATGTACCGCAAAGCTTGCAGCCGGCGGTGTCTGCAGATGCTGCAGGATGCCGATCGATGGCAGGAAACCCTTTTCCGGATTTTCGGCATAGATGCGGGCTTCGATCGCGTGGCCGGAAATGGCCAGTTGCGATTGCCCCAGCGGTAGCGGCTCGCCGCTGGCCACCCTCAACTGCCACTCGACCAGGTCCTGGCCGGTGATCATTTCGGTCACCGGATGCTCGACCTGCAGCCGGGTGTTCATTTCCATGAAAAAGAAGGCGCCGTCGGCTGCCTCGCCATCCTGGCCGGCGCGCGGTTCCTCGGCGATGAATTCGACGGTGCCGGCGCCGACATAGCCGACCGCACGCGCCGCCGCCACCGCTGCGGCCCCCATCGCTGCGCGGCGCGCCTGGCTCATGCCGGGCGCCGGCGCTTCTTCCAGCACTTTCTGATGACGGCGCTGCACCGAGCAATCGCGCTCGAACAGGAACACGCACTCGCCCTGTGTATCGGCAAACACCTGGATCTCGATATGGCGCGGGCGCTGCAGGTAACGCTCGACCAGCACCTTGTCGTCACCAAAGCTGCTGGCTGCCTCGCGCTTGCACGACGCCAGCGCGGCCAGGAAATCCTCGCTGCGATCGACCACCCGCATGCCTTTGCCGCCGCCACCGGCGCTGGCCTTCAACAGCACGGGGTAGCCGATGCGGTCGGCTTCGCGATGCAACAGCGCCGGGTCCTGGTTGTCGCCGTGATAGCCGGGCACCAGCGGTACGCCAGCCTGGTCCATCAACGTCTTGGCAGCCGACTTGCTGCCCATGGCGCGAATCGCCGAGGCCGGCGGCCCGATGAAGGTCAGTCCGGCGGCCTCGCAGGCAGCGGCGAAGTCGGCATTCTCGGACAGGAAGCCATAGCCCGGATGAATCGCCAGCGCGCCGGTGGCCAGCGCCGCGGCAATGATCTTGTCGCCCAGGAGATAACTCTCGCGCGCCGCCGGGGGACCGAGACGCACCGCTTCGTCGCAGGCGGCCACATGCGCGGCGCCGGCATCGGCGTCCGAATACACGGCCACCGTCTTGACGCCCATGCGGCGCGCGGTCGCCGCGACCCGGCAGGCGATTTCACCGCGATTGGCGATCAGGATTTTGCTGAACATGCAGGCTCTTTCAAGAAGCGGCCGGCGGCCGCTGATTCAACTGCTCGGGACGACGCGCGCGCAAACGCGAGACGAATCAGGCACCGATCGAGGGTGCGGGCACGGCCGG
>JAYUWF010000132.1:0-1909 GCA_043753685.1 Herminiimonas sp. | reverse complement strand
TCGGCTTCCGGCAGGCCGGCGCAGTCATCTTCGGCGGTAAAGCGGGCAATGTTATAGGCCGCTTCCACGGTGGCGCGCAAGGCTGCTTCCGAGAAATCGGAGCTGCTGGCATTGCCGCGTTTTTTACCGATATACACGGTCACGCCCATGCCTTTATCTTTGTTCTGTTCGATGGTCTCGATCTTGCCCTTACGCACGGACACGGACAGGCCGCTGCCTTCGCTGAAATCGACCGAGGCGTCCGATGCTCCGGTCTCAAGGGCGATGCGCAACACATCTCGCGCTAACTGCTTCAATTGGTCTTGGCTGTGAATGAATAGGGAGTCGCTCATGAGCTGTTTTCTTCGGATGGTCGTATAAACAGTTATGATAGCAGTCGTTTACAGAATGGCTCACTGCCTACCCTCAATTCATTATGCCAAATCCAAACCGAGGCGCTTGCGGCTTCCAAACCAGCGAATTCGAACAAGAATACGACCGCCCATCCAAGTCGCAACTCAAGCGTGACATGACCGCCCTGCAAAAGCTAGGCCAAGAACTGATCGACCAGCCACGCGATCGCGTCAAGCGGGTACCGATGCCGGAAGATGTCAAAGACGCAATTCTTGATTGCCAATTGATCAAGGATCACGAAGGTCGCCGCCGCCAACTGCAATATGTCGGCAAAAAAATGCGCTCGCTGAACGAAGAAGAACTCGCCATCATCCAGCGCGCCATGGACGGCTGGAAAGGCTTGTCCAAAGCCGATACCAGCGCCATGCATGCACTGGAACGCCATCGCGAACGATTATTGAAAGACGACGCCGCGCTGACGCTGTTGCTGCAGCAGCATCCAGAACTTGAGGCGCAACACTTGCGCACTCTGATCCGCAATGCGCGCAAAGAACAGGCCGAGAACAAGCCGCCCAAAGCGTACCGTGAGATTTTCCAGATACTCAAACAACTGCAAACCCAGGCCAAGGTATCTGAACCGGATGATAAGGACGACCAGAATGACGACGACGAAAATAAATAACCCTGATCAGTTGCGCATCGGGCTAGTCTCGATTTCCGACCGGGCCTCCAGCGGCGTCTATGAAGACCAGGGGATTCCGGCGTTGCGCGACTGGTTTTCCGCCGCATTGACTAGTCCATGGCAAATGGAAACCCGACTGATACCGGACGAACAGGCTGCGATTGAAAAAGCCCTGATCGAACTGGTCGATGTATTGCACTGCGATCTGGTACTGACCACCGGCGGCACCGGCCCGGCCCGACGCGACGTCACGCCAGAAGCAACGCTGGCAGTCGCCACCAAGGAAATGCCCGGATTCGGCGAACAGATGCGCCAGATCAGCCTAAAATTCGTGCCAACCGCGATTCTGTCGCGTCAGGTCACGGTGATCCGCGAAACCGCTGACCACGCGGCGTTGATCATGAATCTGCCCGGCCAGCCGAAATCGATCAAGGAAACGCTGGAAGGCTTGAAAGACGCCGATGGTAAACAACTTATTGCCGGCATCTTCGCGGCAGTGCCCTACTGCATCGACCTGATGGGCGGCCCGTACATCGAAACCGATGAAAACGTCTGCAAAGCATTTCGCCCGAAATCCGCCATCCGCGCTAAGACACCTATCGCACCCATCGCATAAATTGTCAGGAGTCCTGCGCGTACGCGGGAACGATGATTGTCTTTGCGCACGCCAACTCCCTGCGACCACGAAGAAGGTTCCAACCATGACACTAGAAACCATTGAAATCGAAACCGCTCCCAACCCGAGCGTATCCGTCATCTGGCTGCACGGCTTGGGCGCAGATGGCAATGACTTCGTGCCGATCGTGCGCGAACTGGATTTGACTGGTTGCCCTCCGATCCGCTTCGTATTCCCGCATGCCACCGCGATACCGGTGACCATCAATGGCGGCTATG
>JAYUWF010000131.1:0-6011 GCA_043753685.1 Herminiimonas sp. | reverse complement strand
TCACTGCAGGCTGCTAGTCCAACTACTCGGCGCCTGCTCGCTCTGGATGGCTGCCTGCGCGCCGATGCAAAGTCTGGCCCAATCCCTCCCCACCCTAGGCGACACCGAACGCGAAGAACTTTCCCCCTTGGCAGAGCGCAAACTCGGTGACAAGATCATGCAGGAAATCCGCCGCGATCCGGATTACCTGGACGATGCGCCGATCCTCGAATATCTGAACAATTTCGGCACCAACCTGGTCGCCGCCCGTCCCGATGCGCGCGGCGAAACCTCGTTCGACTATTTTTTCTTTGCCGTGCGCGACCCGGTGCTCAACGCCTTCGCACTGCCGGGTGGATTCATTGCCGTCCATTCCGGCCTGGTACTCGCCGCCCAGAGCGAGTCCGAGCTGGCCTCGGTCGTGGCGCATGAAATCGGCCACGTCGCCCAGCGGCACATCGCGCGCATGCTCGGTAAGCAGCGCCAGGATGCGCTGCTGCCGTTGGCGGGCGTGCTGCTGGCGGTGCTCGCGTCCCGTGCGCGCTCGGGCGCGGATGCGCCGGCGGCGATCATGATGGGCGCCGAGGGTCTGGCGATCCAGCGGCAGCTGAATTTCAGCCGTGACGCCGAGCGGGAAGCCGATCGGGTCGGCCTGCAGATCCTGAAAGAGACGAACTACGATACCTCAGGCATGGTGGCGTTTTTCGGTCGCCTGCAAACGGCCAGCCGCAGTTACAACGACCTGGCGCCGTCGTTCCTGCGCTCGCATCCGCTGACCTCGGAGCGGATTGCCGATATCCAGGCGCGCATCGGCGAGGCACGCTACAAGCAGCGCGTCGACAGCCTGGATTTCCAGTTGATCCGCGCCCGCATGCGGGTCCTGCAAGACAATTCCACCCAAGGATTTCGTGACGCGACCATCGTCTTCGACGAACAGACACAGATCCGCAATTCACCGTCGGCGATCGCCGGCAAATATGGTCTGGCGCTGATCGCCCTCAAGCAGGGTATGCCCGATCGCGCCCAGAAGCTGTTGCAGGAAGCCCGGGCGCTCGCACAGACTTCATCTGGCCCGACCAAGGTCGCTGCAAACAATGCGATCTTCGAAAGCCTTGCAATCGACATCAAGATGGCATCCGGTGCGCCGGCCGAAGCGATTCGCGAAGCCGATGCCGGACGCGCTGCCTTTCCGCTCTCGCGCGGCATTGCCATGCAATATGCCGATGCGCTGATCGCCGCGGGTCGGCTGCCGGAGGCGGTTGCCTATCTGCGGGATCAGTCGCTGCTGTACCGGTCGGAGCCGAAACTGCAGGACCGGCTGGCCAAGACTTATGCGGCGCAAGGAAAGCAGGCGCTGCAGCACATGGCGCTGGCGGAGTCCTATGCATTGGCCGGCAGCACCCAGCCGGCACTTGACCAGCTGCAGATCGCACGGCGGGCGCCTGACGCTTCGTACTACGATCAATCGGTGATCGATGCGCGCGAGCGCTCCTTGCAGGAGTTGCGGCGGGAAGAGCTGAAGGAAGAAAAGAAGGCGCGTTAGGCGTTTTTAACGCTGACGATCGCCAGATTCATTTCTTCGATCGAGACGGGCTTGGCAGGTTTGCGCAGCATGCCTTTTAAAGACGCCACAGGGCTCGTCACCGGTATGATCGCAAACTTGCCGTTCTCAGTCTTGACGAACTCGACCCGACTACCGGTATTGTTTGACATAGCACAGAGCTATGGGAATTTCTGGAAATAGCATGGTTACCCATCTAGTTCTCAGATTCCTGAGATACCATGTCCAAGAAGCTTTCCGACTACGCCAACGAACGTGGCATCACCTACCGGACGGCGTGGGAGCACTTCCGCCTCGGTAAGATCGAAGGCGCTCACAAAGACGATACTGGCCACGTCGTCATCCCCGACTCGACTGCGCTGGTAGTACCGCGTGCCGCCATCTATGCACGGGTGTCGTCGTCCGAGAACAAAGCCAACCTGGATGCTCAGGCCGCGCGCCTGACACACTACGCCACTGCTCGTTGCTGGCAAATCGTTGAGGTCGTCAAGGAAGTGGGTTCGGGGGTCAACGACCGGCGCAAAAAGCTTGAACACCTGCTCCAGGGCGCTTCCTGGAACATCCTGTTGGTCGAGCACAAGGACCGGCTGACGCGTTTCGGTTTTCACCATTTCGACACCTTGCTGCCGCTGCTGGGCAAGCGCATCGAGGTCGTCAACCTGGCCACTGACAGCCAGGCCAATCTGATGGAAGATCTGATTGCGGTAATCTATTCGTTCTCGGCCAGAATGTACGGCCTGCGGCGCAGTCGGCATACGACGCAACGCATCGTCACGGCTATCGAAGGCGCCGCCCAAGCTGCTGGCGCCGCCGCCGCCACTTCGCACGAGGCCGCCTGATCATGATGCGAGCGTTTCGTATGGAGCACGGGGCCAATGCCGCAAAGGTCGACTTGATTCTCGACCTGTTCCTGGCGTATCCGAAGGCTGCCAGGCAAATAGCCGCCGTGCAGTGGCGCTGCTTCTTCGAAACCGGTTCCTTCAAGCGCAACCTGCCGATCGCGATTGCTTCCCCCTTGTCAGCACGCTTCAAACAAACCTGCCAGTATCAGGTCGTGGGCATGCTCAATTCCTTCATTGCCAACCGGGCCAATGATTACAAGGATCATGTTATGGGCATTCCGGACGCAATCCTTGCCCCACTCGATGCCCGACACGCTGATTCGGCCTGGGTCGATGAAGATGGCAAGCCTGTGTCCTATACCCGCGTGGCGCTGCTCTATCTCGGTCGATACAAGAACTGGTACCGGACGGCGCCGGCGATGAAGGGTGTGCCGCTTCCGGCCGATGTACTTCGCCTGGCCCGTTCGATCATGCGCGGCGTTCTCGCAAGGCATCGGCGGCCGTCGTACGGGAACATTCAGCTGGTTCTTGACGAGAAGGTCGCACGAATGGAGCCGACGAAATTGATGGCGCAACACACACCCTTTGCCTACTGGGTCAAGCTGGCCACCCTGCAACCGGGCAAACCGATTGCCATCCCGATCCGTCCCAATGCGTACTATGAGCAGGTCGATGGCGAGCGTATGGCAAGCGTTCAGGTCAATTTGGGTGAGAGGGGTTTGAGCTTTGGTTTCGTCAAGAATGTGCCGAAGACGCCCTACGTGCCCAACATGGATGCAATCGGCGTCGATGTCGGCCTGCGCAATCTGATCGCAACCTCTGAAGGCGACCTCATGGGCCGCGGCTTGATTGGCCGCCTGATCGTCTGGGACCGTCAGATCGTGGATCTGGCAGCCAGTCGCCAGAAACAGGGCTTACGCGTGCGCTGCCGGCGCTACGACGCTCTGGTGGCACGAGTTAGCTCGTTCCTGAAGAACGAAATCAACCGCGTGTTGAACCGCTTGCTGGAGGTGCGAAAGCCACGCGAGATCGTGATTGAATCGCTCGATTTCAGAAGTCCAGAACTGTCGCGCCGGATGAACCGGCTGGTGCAGAACTTCGGGCGCACCGTCTTCCGGGACGCCCTGGCGGCCAAGGCCGAGCAGTTTGATGTCAAGCTCACCGAGGTCAACGCAGCCTACACGAGCCAGACCTGCGCCGGATGTGGGTATGTGGACAAGAAAAACCGCAGTGGCGAGCGTTTCACTTGCCGTCACTGCCGTCACACCGCGCAAGCGGACGTCAATGCGGCCATCAACATTCTGCACCGACGTTCGGTTGCAGGGTTGGCCTCGCGCTGGGTCTCGCAGAGCACAATCCTCGAGTCACTGGTGCGCCAGTTCCTCGAGCGATGCACGCAACGGCCATATAGTCGGCCGGGTCCGGACCTCCTCACCAACCCCTACTTCATGGGATTTGCGGGATGTCGGACTGAATCATCCTGTGGAGATCAGTGAAACTTAACTTCTATGATCTTCTATGGTTTGAAGAACTATTCAGGCCAAGGGCTGCACGAACCGATGGCGGAATCGTAATTTGTCCTTTGGAAGTGACAGTTGCGGATGACATCTTGAACTTTCGATCAATCATGATCCCTCACGATGATGAAAGGAAGAAGCAGTATCAAAGTGTTTTGGCCCATGCCTGAGCGTTTCGTTGTTGGCGGATGTGCAATGACCTGGAAGTCGCCGGCCCGTCAATCTACCTGCGGCATCCTGACAAACTTGAAGCGTTCAACGACCTCATCCGCCTTGATTCTTCCGACCGCAATCGATTGTCCGCCGTAAGCCAGCGTCAGCGACTGATTGCCCGCGCCGTCGACCCATTCCAGCAATCGCGCGTCGTCGACTGCCTGCGCCTCCATCTGCAGCATCGGCAAACATTGCACCAGATCGCGGTCGTCGACCTGGGCAATGCGGTCGCCGGTTTGCAGGATCAGTTGCCCCTGGTCCGTGAACCAGGCGGCGTCGATCGTCGCCAGCGCTTCCTCGGTATGCAGCACGAAGGCATTCTTGCCATCCGTGCGGGCCACATACGGCGTGCTTTCGAGGTTCACGTAGACGCGTTGCGGGCCATTCTGAAAATACCAGCGGCCCTGGTCGTCATGCGTGTAATTGCGGTTGATGAAGGCCAGCAGCGCGGTGTGGGCGATCTTGTCGCCTGCCTCGCCGGCCGCCTGCGCTGCTTCGGTGCGCATGCGCCAGGCGCCGCGCGCGTCGAGCATCAGCCAGCCGAAGCAGTGCGGAACGTTGGGCCACTTGGTCATCGCTTTCTTGACTATGTCGTCCATGATCGCTTCTCGGTTCTTTGCTTGATTCGGTTAATCTGCGCCGCTCAGAAAATGCAGTATCCGCTGCGGCAACCAGGCCAGGCTGCCGGTGAAACGGCCGACGGTGAAGCCGACATGGCCGCCTTCCTGAGGATAATCGAGGGTCACGGGCGGCGAGGCGGTGGCCGGCAAATGCTGCGGTGGCAGGAACGGATCGTTGCGTGCATTCAGTACCAGGGTCGGTACGGTGATGTCGTCCAACACGTGCTTGGCGCTGGCGCGGTCCCAGTAATCCGCCGTATCGCGATAACCGTGCAGGGGCGCCGTCACCACGTTATCGAATTCGAACAGATCGCGGGCGCCCAACATGCGCTCGCGATCGAACAGGCCGGGGAACTGTTCCAGTTTCAGCAGGCACTTCGGCTTCAGGGTTTGCAAAAAAATTCGTGTATAGAGCAGGTTGGCGCCGCGCGACAGCGCCGCACCGCCACCGGCCAGATCGAGCGGCGCCGAGATCGCACAGGCGGCATCGATCATGCCGGCCTGATGCTGCGATTCGCCGAGCCAGCGCAACAGCGCATTGCCGCCGAGCGAAACGCCGGTGGCAAAGAATCGGCTCGCGCCGCGCGCCTTGCGATAGGTGTCGAGCCGGCGCACGATCCAGTCGATTTCCTGCGCATCGCCGGAATGATAAAAGCGCGGCGCCAGGTTGGCTTCGCCCGAGCAGCCCCGAAAATGCACCACCACGCCACTCCATCCGCGTGCGACCGCCAGCGCCATCAACGAGCGGGCGTAGTGACTGTCGGACGAGCCTTCCAGTCCATGGAACAGCAGCACGAATGGCTGGCCGGCGGCGCCGTCGATGAAGTCGAGATCGAGAAAGTCGCCGTCCGGCGCCTGCCAGCGCTCGCGCCGATACGCCACCGCCGGCTTGCGCAGGCAGGTTGCGGGATAGATGGTTTGCAGGTGGCCGCCGGGCAGCCAGCGTGGCGCCTTATATGGCATGGCCGACATGGCCGGTGTGCCGTGCGCCGCCGCATTGGTTGCGCTGCCGATGTCAAGCGTGCTGGAGGATGGAGACGGCACGGCGTTTCAATGCAACATCGAGGAGGCCACCGGTTCTGCCGGCGTAACGCCCGGTGCGATCGATGCATGGTGGACCACGATGCGCCAGCCTTTCGGCGTCTTGAGATAAATATTGGTCGCCAGGACATGGCGATCCGGTGTTGCGCCATCGTTGCGACGGATTTCTTCGATGAGGTTGTGGATGGCGCTCATGCTGCTGCTGACGACATGGCGCTGGACCGGATGGATATGCACG
>JAYUWF010000130.1:0-6022 GCA_043753685.1 Herminiimonas sp. | reverse complement strand
CGAGTGCGACGAACTGATGCTGAAGATACCGCCGGCGGAATTCAGCCGCTACATTGATTTTTTCTAAGTGCCAGTCTTTCCTTTGCCGCTTTCTCGCTCGGTCAAACGGACTGACGGTGGGCGCACTATCGTCGGCGGACTGGATCGGAAGCTGAGGTCCGTGTCGCCAAGCCGGGGTGGCTGCTGAATGGGCGGCATCTTTGGCTATTTCGATCGCGGTCGCCGTGCGGTCGATGACGTCGTGTTGCTCGACATGGCTCAAAAGCTGGGCCACAGGGGCCCGGACGACCAGGGCATCCACCACCAGCCGGCCCGGGGAGCGGCGGTCGGCAACCGGCGACTGGCCGTGATCGATCTGCAGGGTGGGCGTCAACCATTGGTCTCGGACGACGGGAAGGTCGTCGTGGTCCATGACGGCGAGATCTTCAATTACATCGAACTCGCCGCGACGTTGCGGCGCGAGGGCGTGACGCTTGATACCGGGTCCGAGGCGGAAGTCATCCTGCGCCTGTATGAGCGCGAAGGCATCGACTTCGTCAGCCGGCTCAACGGCATGTTCGCCATCGCCATCGACGACAGCCGCGAAGATGCGATGTACCTGGTGCGTGACCGCATCGGCGTCAAGCCGCTTTACCTCGCCGACAACGGCAAGCGCATGGTGTTCGCTTCGGAGATCAAGGCCATCCTGGCCGCCGCCGGGATCGAACAAGCACTTCCTTCTGTGGACATCGAAGCGATCCACCACTACCTCAGCTTCAGCTACATCCCGGCGCCATGGACCATCTGGAACAGCGTGCGGCACGTGATGCCGGGCACCTGGATGAAATTCAACCGCCGTCCAGGGGTGCAGACTGTGTCCTGGTGGGCGCTATCGGCCCAACGCGAGCAGGATTACCGCTTCGACGACTGGTCGGCGCAGTTCCTGTCGATCCTCGACGACGCGACCCGCATCCGGTTGCGGGCCGACGTCCCGCCCGGGGCGGTTCTCTCGGGCGGAGTCGATGGCAGTACGATCGCCGCCCTGATGACTCGCCATGTCGACCGGCCCGTCAAGACCTTCTGCCTGGGTTTCGATGACCCGTTGTACGACGAGTCGGCCTTCGCTCGGGAGGCCGCTCGCCGCTTCGGCTGCGACCACACGACCGGGATGATGCAGCTAAACATGCTGGACCGCTGGCCCGAGGTGCTGCGCCACCTTGACCAGCCGCACGCCGACGCCTCCTTCATGTCGGCGCTGCGGGTCAGCGAGCTCGCCGCGAAACATGTGAAGGTGGTCTTGACGGGCGACGGGGGCGACGAGCTGTTTGCCGGCTACGGCAAGTACCCCGCCTTCTTTTCGCGCGCTGATGCGCAGACGCTGCCGGCGGACCAGTTCCAGCGCAATTACTTCGATTCGATCTCCCTGTTCTCCCCCGAGGCCAAGCGGGCGATGTACCAGCCTGTCGTCGCCAAACGCCTGGAGCCAGCCGACAGCTTCACGGCAGCGGCGAAGCCGTGGTTCGACCAGGCCCAACATTTTGATCGGATCAACCAGGCCCTTTACCTGGACATGCAGTTGCTGCTGCCGGGCAACAACCTGGTCAAGCTGGATCGCATGGGCATGGCGGTATCGATCGAGGCGCGGACCCCGTTCCTGGATTGGCGGATGATGGAATTCGCGTTCCGCTCCCGCGGCAACACAAAACTGCGTGCCGATGACAAGAAACATTGGTACAAGAAGGCGGCCGCGCCGCTGATGGGCGGCGACCTTGCGTACCGCAAGAAGCAGATGTCCACAGCGCCGATCGGGGAATGGTTCCGTGGTGAGAGCCATGGATGGTTGTCGACGACCCTTGGCAGCAGCGATCTGCTGCGCAGGCTGTTTCGGCCCGAGGTCATCGAATCAATGTTGTTGCAACACCGCGACGGCAGCGCCGACTTCACGCCGGAACTGCAGGCCCTGGCGGCGTTGGCGCTTTGGGGCGAGCAGGCGCTTCCATGAAAAAAAGCCGGGCATCCTCGGTCCTTGCGCTACTTGGTGAGCGACGCATCCAGATATGTGCCCGGTCACAACCTCGTGGTCGACGGGGGACGCACGGCATGGTGAGGCTTGCAGTTCTGGCGGCGGGCAGCTTCGGGCGGGGGCCGCCCGGATGCAACGCGCAGTGAAAGTATTGTTCGTCTGCTATGGCGCGGGGCACGTCGAGATGTGCCTTCCAGTCCTGCGGGCCTTGCGCAACGCGCAACCGGCATGTGAGACGGTACTGCTGGCTTTGACGACCGCCTTCGCTGTCGCCCGAAATGCAGGCGAATCCCCCTTGGGCTACCGCGACTTCGTCGACGGCCCCGATGGCGACCGGGCACTGGTTTACGGACACGAGTTGCTGGCGGGCCATCCGCAGCATCCGCAGGTCGCACCGGAGGAATCGGCGGCGTATCTCGGCTTCAATTTCCTGGACTGGGTTGACGCCCACGGGGAAGTATCTGCCTGGCAGCGCTGGCATGCGTCCGGTCGACAAGGCTTCCTGCCGGTGCAATTCTTCGCCAAGCTGTTGCGGAGAATCCAGCCAGACGTGGTCGTGACCACGAATTCCCCGCGCAGTGAACAGGCAGCGATCGAGGCAGCGGCAGGGCTCGGGATTCCAAGCCTGTCCATGGTGGACTTGTTTGCCTTGCCGGGCGATTCCTACCTGCAGCGCCGCGTTCATGCCACACGGATCACCGTGTTCGTTGAGGCAACCCGCGTCAATTTAATGGCATCCGGCGTCGATCCTGCCCGAATCGTGGTCACGGGCAACCCCGCCATGGACGGATTGGGCGGCCTTGCATTGCGCAGGCTGGGCCGGCGATGGTTGCAAGCCAAAGGTTGGGAAGGTCGTCACGTGATATTGTGGGCAGGGGACAAGGAACCCTGCGACGTTTTTCCACCTGAATGGGCGGGGCTGGGCTTGGCACAGGCGGTGCAAGAGCGTCTGGTGAATTGGGCTTTCACGCGTGACGATGTTTGCCTGGCAGTGCGGTACCATCCGAATGAATGGCATGAATTTTCTCCCCCGGCTCTGCATCCGCGCATCCACTGGAGCAGGCCAGACAGGGAGCCCCTTCAACCCGTGTTGATGGCTGCCGGCCAAGTCGTCGTGCAAGGAACGACAGTCGGTGCCCAAGCCTTCGTGGCGAAAAAAAGGGTGGTCAGTCTCCGATTCTCGCCTTCTGTCATCCGCTCAGGGGTGGACTACTCCGAACTTGGCATGGCCGCAGGAGCGAACAGTTTGGACGAAATGGTGTCGTTGCTGGAACAAGGCGTTAGGACAGTTGGATTGTATCCGCCGGTAGGCGGGTCGCCGCCGTCAGCTGCGGCGCAAGTGGCTGGACTGGTCGCAGAACTTGCGCAGCAGGGAATTTCTCAATGAATCACCGGTTCCAACCTCGGATCCTGGGCCTTATTCTGGCTCGCGGCGGCAGCAAGCGGCTTCCAGGCAAGAACATCAAGCCTTTATGCGGCAAGCCGTTGATAGCGTGGACGATTGAGGCGTCGCTTGCATGCGCACGGATAGACCAGACTTTGGTGTCAACGGATTCTTCGGCGATTGCGCAGGTGGCTGTCCGCCACGGGGCGCAAGTCCCGTTTCTGCGGGCCGCGACGTTAGCCGCTGACGACAGCACTTCAGCCGACGCTGCGATCGATGCTCTCGATCGGTTTCGGGAGATGCGGGGAGAAGAGTTCGATGCTGTCGTCCTTCTGGAACCGACGTCACCACTGCGAGCCGCCGATGACCTTTCGGGTGTCGCGAATCTTCTCGCCGACCACTGGACGGTCGCCGACGCCGTTGTGGCCGTGGGTCGGGTGCACCGTGAATTCCCCGAAATCATGAAAACTCGCGGGGCGGACGGGTTTCTCAAACCTTATTTGTCAAATAACATGCACAGCGAGAGCGAGCTGGGAGCGCCTTGGTTTCCGTACGGGGGTGCATACGCGATCAAGGTACCTACCTTGCGCAAGGAGCGCACCTTTTATCCAGAGCGTCTGCTGGGATATCCGGTACAGCGCTGGCAGAACTATGAAGTTGACGACGAATTCGACTTCATCTGCGTTGAGGCGCTCATGAAACAGCGCCAATCGAACCTGCTGCCCAACTCATGAGCTCTTATAGCGACCGGCTGCACCGTGTCATTCCAGGCGGCGCCCATACCTACTCCAGGGGCGATGACCAGTACCCCGCCAATGCGCCCGAGATCCTGGTCAGCGGAAAGGGTGCCTACGTCACGGCGCCCGATGGCCGCATCCTGCTTGATTACGGCATGGGCTTGCGGGCCGTGACGCTCGGGTACGCCGACCCGCGGGTCAACCAGGCCGCGATCCGGGGCATGGAAATGGGCCTGAACCTGACGCGCGCATCGGTCATCGAACTCGAGGCCGCTGAATGCCTGGTTTCGCTGATCGCCGGCGCCGACATGGTCAAGTTCGCCAAAAACGGTTCCAACGCCACGACCGCCGCTGCGAAGGTGGCGCGCGCTTACACCGGCCGTCCCTTCATCTGCGTGCCGCGCCAGCATCCCTTCTTTTCCTTCGACGACTGGTTCATCGGCGTCACGGCCCTCAAGCGCGGCATTCCGTCAGACCACCATGCGACGACGCTATTGTTTGATTACGGCGACTTGAGCAGCCTGCAAGCTCTATTCGATGCCAACCCAGGCCAGATCGCGGGCGTGATGCTGGAGCCCGCCACGACCGTGGGACCGTGCGAAGGCTGCCCGCAAGCCGACCGGTTGAAGCCACCTGACTGTGCCGCGTGCGGGTCACTGCCCGGAAATTTCCTGATGCAGGTGCAGGCGCTGTGCCACAAGCAGTCGGCCCTTTTCATTCTGGACGAGATGATCACCGGCTTCCGGTGGCATCTCAAGGGCGCGCAGCACCTGTTCGGGGTCACTCCCGATCTAACGACGTTCGGCAAGGGCATGGCCAACGGGTTCGCGGTCGCAGCCCTGGTCGGCCGGCGGGAGGTGATGGAGGTGGGAGCGATCAACCGGCCAGGCCAGGAGCGCACATTCCTTGTCTCCACGACCCACGGTGGTGAAATGGCCAGCCTCGCCGCTTTCCTCGAGACGGTGAAAATCTACCAGGAGTGTGCGGTTGTGGAGCACCTTTGGAACTATGGCGCCCGCCTGCTACGGGGCCTGGAAACATTGGCCGCCGAGGCCGGGGTGGCGAAAGCTTTCGAAATGCAGGGCAGTGCGATTTCCATGAACTACGCCACCCTGGATGCCGGCGGGGAGCCCAGCTTGGCGATGCGCACCGTGTTTTCACAGGAGATGATCCGGCATGGGGTGTTCATGCCCTGGATTGCTCCCAGCTTCTCGCACGGCGACATCGAACTGGAGCAGACACTGAATGCCGCACGCAAGGCATTTGCGGTCTACGCCATGGCTCTCGAGCAGGGCGTGGAGCTTTTCCTGCAAGGCCCGGCCATCAAGCCGGTCTTCCGGAAGTTCAATTGATGGAGACTGCCCGGGACAGCGACTTTCGGCTCGACGGAAAGGTCGTCGTCATGACGGGTGCAGCCGGCATCCTGGGCTCTTCGGCCGTGATGCGGTTTCTGGACGCCGGGGCGCGGGTCTGCGCCCTTGACCTCTCGTCTCAGGTGCTGGAACGGCTGGGCCCGGACCATGACTGCCTGCTGAAACTTGCGGTCGACGTCACCGACAAGACTTCTTTGCGCATCGCCCAGGAGCGGTTGCAAGAGCGATGGGGAACCGCCGACGTGCTTTTCAACAATGCGGCCACCAAGAGCGAGAATTTTTTTGCTCCGTTCGAGGACTTTCCGCTGGAAGACTGGAACCAGGTGATGGGCGTCAACCTGACTGGCGCGATGCTGTGCTGCCAGGTGTTCGGTGCGCCCATGGCGCAGCTGGGTCGGGGTGCGGTCGTCAACACATTGTCGATCTATGGCATCGTCGCGCCCGACCAGCGCATTTATGAGGGCTCCGAGTACCTTGGCCGCCCCATCAACACGCCGGCGATCTATTCGGCCAGCAAGGCGGGGCT
>JAYUWF010000129.1:0-18140 GCA_043753685.1 Herminiimonas sp. | reverse complement strand
ATCACATTCAGCACATGGAAAACAACGCATCCAAACAGATTCATCGTCAGCGTCACGACGCCCAGATCCGTCACTGATCTGGACGGCGCCGAATCCTGCCAATTTCGAACTGCTATTCGCCGATCCCGGCTGTTTGCAACAGCATCTGCACGGCCTGCGCGACCGACACGCTGGCCGCATCGATCCGCAAGGCCGGTTCGTCTATGCGGCGCCCACTTCGATTGGCGGATTTACACCCGTCCATGTGTTTCTCGACGGCACGCAATTTCTTCTCGATCCGCTTTTATGATCGATCATTCATATTTCCTTTACATAAAGCCTTTACGGCCTATAAAGTGATCGATCTATCACAAATTTCTCCTAAGCCACCAAGCCCTGCTTATATGTGATTGATCGATCATAAAATGCGTATCCTTACTGGAGGATTCATGGACACCCCCGACCACTCCGCAAAGTTGCTCGCAACCACTGCACAACTGGGCGAGCTCGTACGCTCGGTACGGAAAGAACAGGGGCTGACCCAGCTCGATGTGGCCGGACTGGCGGGTCTGTCGAACCGGTTCGTGATCGACCTCGAGAAGGGGAAGGAAACGCTGCAAATGCAGAAGGTGCTCGACGTGCTGGCTCTGCTCGGTCTGGAAGTCGTGATCCGGCGGAAGTCGTGAAGGCCGAGTCGAACGCCCTGCCCAAGGCACTCTGGGTGTACGCCGACGACAGCCTGGTTGGTACGCTGCACAATACCGATCCGCTGTCCTTCACTTACGATCAGGCATGGCTGGACAGGCCGGGTGCCACGCCCGTGCATTGCGCCATACCGCTCACGGCAGGGCAGAATGCAACGCCCTACGTCGCCGCGTTCTTCGAGAACCTGCTGCCGGAAGGCGAGCCGCGCAAATTGATCGGCATGCGCGAGCAGGTTTCCACGATTTTCGGGTTGCTGGCGCGCGTGGGCGGAGAGAGCGCTGGCGCGTACACGCTGGTGCCGGAAGGCGAGGCGCTGCAAGCGCCGGTCTACCAGAAACTCACCTGGGAACAAGTCGATGTGCTGGTCCACCCCAGCGCCGCCCAGTCAGCCGAGCGCGAGGAAATCGAGCGCGCCGCGCGCGGCATGCCAAAGCCGAGGATGTCGATTTCCGGCGCGTAGTACAAAATCCTGCTCTTCCTCGATGAGACCGGCAGCCCGTCGCGGCCGATGGGCAATTCTGCGTCCACCCATATCCTGAAACCCGACATCGTTCGCAACGACGTCGGCATCTTTGCGTCCGCCGTCAATGAGACGATCGTGATGGGCGCAGCCCCCAGGTGTGGACTCAACACCGCGCGCGTCTCCTACCAACCGACGACGCACGCCTGCCTGGTCGAGCGGTACGACCGCGTCCGGCGCCGCGATGGTTCGGTACAGCGCACGTGGCAAGCCGATTTCTGCCAGCTTCTCGGCAAGCAGTCCGATGTGAAGTACGAGCATGACGGCGGGCCATCCTTCAAGGAATGCTACGGTCTGCTCGAACGATCGGTACAACCGGCGGTCGATCGCCTGCAGCTGCTGCGCTGGTTATTCTTTAACCTGTGCGCCGGTAACAACGACTCCCACGCAAAAAACCTGTCGATGATCATGACGCCGGCCGGGCTGCGTCTGGCGCCGTTTTACGACCTGATGTGTACGCGCGTCTACGCGGGCTTGAGCAACCACTTTGCGTTCAATATCGGCGGCGAGTCCGAACCCGGAAAGATCACGCACGCGCACATCGTCGCGCTTGCAGGCGAGCTCGGCGTGGCGCCGCGCTACATGCAGACAGTCGCCATCGATGTGTTACGCAAGGTGGTTGCGGCGATCCCTGCGGCGGCGGCTGAAGTACTTCCTGTCCTGGTACCGGCCGAGCGAGTCATGGCAGAACGGCTGGTGCAAAAAGTCACGTCGATGGACAACAGGATGCTCCGGCGTCTGACGCTTGCGGATGCGGACGGGAATGATGATGAGGAACGTGACGGGGCGCCGGGATAAGTCAGCGCCATCGACCTGCCCGAAAGCTCTTTAGCTGCAACTTCGGTGGCTTTCGGTTCGCCCATTTGCCATAAAGGATCGATGGGCAGCACCGCTGTACAGATAGAGCCATGTGCATTGGTTCACGCTAATCATCCAGCGGATTCCAGCGATCGACGCTGCATCAGAACCGCCCTGTCGCTCGACGGATGTGCAACACTACCAGCTTCCAGCTAATCGCGTGGCACCTGGCGTCATGACCGGTCATGCAAACAGAGCGCCAGAGCCGTTCCTAATTTCATACCCAAATATCTCATGATGAATTCAAGATATCGAGAATTCCGTTGGCCGAACAGTGTTGCCAACTCGCGTGCCGGAATCGCGCCGACAAGACCCAGATTGCACACACCGTCAGCAGGAAAAGAATGACGGAGGTGGAGAAACCGATGTACTGGACTCAAACCGGATTTGCGCTGCATGCGCCGCTATGTGTGCCTTTTCGATGCTTCAGTCCGGGATACATGCAAGCCCCTTCCTTACAGGTAGGGCAATGGTGACATCCCGACCAGTGCAGGATACTTTCTGCATGAAGTAAAGATCAGGCCTACCTTCTATCGACCAGTGCCACGATCGGCAGTTCCACTGATATGCAAAGAGTTATAGATGACAACGAACGACTATGAAACTCTCGACAGCTAACAACCCTTACGTCACGATTTTCTTTGTGGTGGTTTTTTTGCTGGCGCTGTTCATTGCGCGCCGTTTCATCCTTCCCGTCGTGTGGGCCGTTATTCTTACCATTGCAAGCTGGCCGTTGTACGTCAGCTTGTTGCGGCGCATGCGCGGGCGCGCGTTGCCGGCGGCACTGCTGGCAACGCTGCTGCTTGCCGCAGTGTTTGTCGTGCCCATGTTCCTGGTGCTTGAACAGGCAACGAGCCATGCGCCGGCGGTCGCGGCCTACATCGCGCGCGCCAACCAGGAGGGCATCGCCGCGCCGCCGATGCTGGAACGCCTGCCTTATGGCGCGGCCGCGATACAGCAGTGGTGGGCGACGACCCTGGCGCAGCCGCACGGATTGGCCCACCTGTTTTCCGATGTGCCGGCGGTGCGCCTCAGTTCGGCCAGCAGCCTTTTGCGGTTGTTCGGCGCGCGGGTCGTGCACGGCTTGATCAATTTTGGCTTCGCCTTCGTCTGCCTCTTTTTTTGTTATCTCAATGGCGAAGCGTTGGCGCGCCAGTTCGATGTCGTCGGCAGCCGTTACCTGGGGCAAAACCGATGGCGCCGCTATATCGCTACCGTGCCGCCCTCGATCAAGTCGACCGTCAACGGCCTGGTGCTGGTCGGTCTGGGCGAGGGTGTGCTGCTTGGCCTGGCTTATGCTGCCGCAGGCGTACCTTCACCGATATTGTGGGCCGCCCTGACCGCTGTCCTGGCAATCATTCCCTTCGGCGCGCCCATTGTGTTCCTGGCGATTTCCGTCTTTCTGCTAGCATCGGGAAACACCGCAGGTGCGATTGGCATCACGGCGTGGGGAACGGTCGTCTTGATGATTGCAGACCATGTCGTACGACCTAAAATCATTGGTGGCGCCGGCAAGATCCCTTTTCTGGTCGTCCTGTTCGGCATCCTGGGCGGAGTGGAATCGTTCGGCCTGGTCGGGCTGTTCGTCGGACCGTCGATCATGGCGTTGATGGTGACCTTGTGGCGCGAATCGGTGGGCGAGGCCAGTCGCGCACCGGAAACGCGATGATTCACTGGCTGCTGCCGCGCGGCACGCATCCAGATGCGCTGGCCTTGCTGATGGCGCGGGCGCTGCGCGCTTTTGCGGATGGCTATGTTGCCGTCTTGTTGCCCGTTTACCTGATTGCCCTGGGGCTCGGCACCTGGGACGTCGGTATCCTTGCCACCGCCACACTGTTCGGTTCCGCACTCGCCACGCTGGCCATCGGCGCCTGGGGACACCGGGTGCATCATGGCCAATTGCTGCTGGGTGCCGCGCTGCTCATGTGCGCGACCGGCTTTGCATTTGCAACGGTCTCGACATTCTGGCCGTTGCTGCTGGTGGCGTTTGCCGGAACACTGAATCCGAGTTCGGGTGACGTCAGCCTCTTTCTTCCGCTGGAACATGCGCGTATTGCCGAAGCCGCTGACGACGACGGACGCACCGCGCTTTTTGCCCGGTACAGTCTGCTGGGGTCGCTGCTGTCTGCCTTTGGCGCATTGGCGGCAGGCCTGCCTGAAGTGCTGACCCGGTGGACCGGCATCGCACCACTCGACGCCCTGCGCGGCATGTTCGTCCTGTATGGATGCATCGGCCTGGCGGTGTGGCTACTTTATCGCCGCTTGCCGACGCCTCGCCTGGATGCACCGCGGCCTGTCATGCGATTGGGTCCCTCGCGGAAAATCGTGATTCGACTGGCGATGCTTTTTTCGGTCGATTCCTTTGCGGGCGGTCTGGTGGTCAATGCCTTGCTGGCGCTCTGGCTGTTCCAGCGATTCGACATGGCGGTCGTCTCGGCAGGTCAGTTTTTCTTTTGGTCGGGACTGTGTTCGGCCGCCTCCCAGCTTGCGGCGCCTCGACTTGCCAGACGCATCGGGCTGCTCAATACGATGGTGTTTACGCATATCCCTGCCAGCGTTTGTCTGATCATTGCGGCATTCGTGCCGAATCTCCATGTCGCGCTAGCGCTGCTGATCGTTCGCTCGCTGCTTTCACAAATGGATGTGCCGGCACGCAGCGCTTTCGTGATGGCGGTTGTCACCCCTGGCGAGCGCGCTGCGGCGGCGAGCTTCACCCTGGTGCCGAAGAGCCTGGCGTCGGCTGCCGCACCGATCATCGGCGCGGCGCTCTTTGCCGCCGGCATGCTCGCCATCCCATTGGTTGCATGCGGAGTCCTGAAGATCCTTTATGACCTGACGATCTGGCAATCTTTCCGAAAACATCGAGTGGCGGGAGAATCCGTCAGCGGAATTTCATAAGTCCGGGCGCCGAAGCAAGGCATCCTCTTTTAACGCCAGCGGCATGGCCCTTGCCCAGCGGTTGGCCGATAGTGAAAACGTCAGCGCACGCACCTGGTGGTACCAGCCGGCCGGTACGTACAGGAGCTCGCCGGGCTCGACGATGCATTCGATCATCGAGGCGTGACGCGCCAGCGGGAACCGGTCGAAGTCCGGCGCTTCCGGGTCGAAGGGCGAGCCGACCAGGATGGCGTTCGCCGCGCGCGGGTAGAGAAATTCATCGTGATGCGGCGGCGCCAGGAACACCCGCTTGGTCCCCCAGACTTGCGCAAAAATATTGTCGTCGTAATCGCAATGCAGCGGCGTCACCGTGCCAGCTGGGCCAATCCAGAAACGCGGCGGGCCCATTTTCTTGAAATAGACGGGCCAGTGACACAGACTGTTCAGTTCACGCAGTTCGAGATTGCCCAGGTAGGGCGGCAGCGCGGGCGTCTGAGGTTGATTTGGAGCTTGAGTCGACACCAGATCCAGGTACTCTCGCATCGACATGTCCTCCATCGCCCGATCGGGTGCGAACGCCGTGTTCACATAGTCGCCCACCCGGGCGCGCACGCGGAGCGCACCGAAGCGCTCGCGCAGGGTTTGCTGCGTCAGGGCCGACAGTGGCCATCGGCCCACCAGTCCGGTGATCACGAACGGTATCCCCCCGGCAGCCTGGGCGCGGAATGCCTCGGCATCCACCGCAGCCATTCGCGGCACTTCCGAAATCGTGGGCAAGTTGCGTCCGACCCGCCTGATCGCATCACGCATGTCCTGAATCGACGTGACACCGCGAACCGACGCATCCTTCTGGTCCCGGATCTGCATCCTGGCAATGGCTTCTTCCGGCGTTGCAGATGGGGAGGGCGCCAGGACTGGCGGTAGCCTGGCCGAACGCCGCGCGCAGGATGCGGCATCGGAATAGGAGGATTGCTTGGTGGGCTTCGACATGGATAATTGGGTTCTGCGCGAGGGCAGGTTGATCTGATTCTCGTTGCGTCTTCGTCGAGGTCAATGCCGGCTGCGACCTTGATGTCCAGGATCGTCGGGATGGTATCGCATCCGGAATCGAGGAACGGTCGAGTGGCGGTCGACAAACGATCTCGCCGCAATCGTATCGGATTTCTGAAAGTCGTCCCGATCGCCAAGCCACCAGGCTGTCGATAAGAAGCGACAGAATCCGCTACCATGCCTGCATCCGCAATTCATCAAACCAGGAGAATTACCATGACAATGGATGTCCGTGCAGCAGTCGCCACCAGGGCCGGTGCGCCGCTGACCATCGAAACGGTTCAACTCGACGGCCCGCGCGCCGGTGAAGTACTGGTCGAAATCAAGGCCTCCGGTGTCTGTCACACCGACATGTTCACCTTGTCCGGCGACGATCCGGAAGGGATTTTTCCCGCAATCCTGGGCCATGAAGGCGCGGGTGTCGTGGTCGAGGTCGGGGCCGGCGTCACGACCCTGAAACCGGGCGACCACGTCATTCCGCTCTATACGCCCGAGTGCCGCAACTGCGATTACTGCACCTCGCAAAAAACCAACCTGTGCCAGGCGATCCGGACAACCCAGGGCCGTGGCGTCATGCCGGACGGTACCAGCCGCTTCAGCCTCGGCGGCAAGAACGTGTTCCATTACATGGGCACATCGACCTTCGCCCAGTACACGGTAGTGCCGGAAATCGCCCTGGCGAAGATCCGCGAGGATGCGCCGTTCGAGAAGGTCTGCTACATCGGTTGCGGCGTGACCACTGGCATCGGCGCCGTGATCTATACGGCCAAGGTACAGCCGGGCGACAACGTGATCGTGTTCGGCCTGGGCGGCATCGGCCTGAACGTGATCCAGGGCGCGCGCATGGCGGGTGCCAACATGATCGTCGGCGTCGACATCAATCCGGCGCGTGAAGAACTGGCGAAGAAATTCGGCCTGACCCACTTCGTCAATCCGAAGGAAGTCGAAGGCGACATCGTGCCGTACCTGGTCAACCTGACCAAGGGCGGCGCCGACCACACCTTCGAATGCATCGGTAACGTCAACCTGATGCGCCAGGCACTGGAGTGCTGCCACAAGGGCTGGGGCAAGTCGACGATCATCGGCGTGGCGGGCGCTGGCCAGGAAATCTCGACCCGGCCTTTCCAGTTGGTCACCGGACGCGTCTGGCAAGGCTCGGCCTTCGGCGGCGCGCGCGGCCGCACCGACGTGCCGAAGATCGTCGACTGGTACATGGAAGGCAAGATCAACATCGACGACCTGATCACGCACGTCATGCCGATCGAGCAGATCAACCATGCCTTCGATCTGATGCATGAAGGTACGTCGATCCGCTCGGTCGTGACGTTTTAGGATTTCGCTGATGAGCCTGACGTCCATTTCCAGCAACCAGAGTTTCGGCGGTATCCAAGCCGTCTACAGCCACGCGTCGCGCGAAACCGGTTGCAGCATGCGCTTCGGCATTTACCTGCCGCCGGCGGCGGCGCGCGGCCCGGTGCCGGTGCTGTTCTGGCTGTCCGGGCTGACCTGCACCGAAGAGAATTTCATCGTCAAGGCCGGTGCCCAGCGCGTCGCGGCAGAGTTGGGCATCGCGATCGTGACGCCCGACACCAGCCCGCGCGGATTGAATTATCCGAACGACACGGCCAGCTACGATTTCGGTGTCGGGGCGGGATTCTATGTCGATGCGACCGAGGCGCCGTGGTCGGTTGGCTACCGGATGTATTCGTACCTGACGCAGGAATTGTTTGAGCTGGTGGCCGGCAATTTTCCGGTCGATGCGGCGCGGTCCGGTATCTTCGGGCATTCGATGGGCGGCCATGGCGCGCTGACGATCGGCTTGAAGAATCCGGCGC
This sequence comes from Herminiimonas sp., assembly GCA_043753685.1. Taxonomy (GTDB): domain Bacteria; phylum Pseudomonadota; class Gammaproteobacteria; order Burkholderiales; family Burkholderiaceae_D; genus JANXSS01. The sequence goes on along the minus strand of JAYUWF010000129.1, from coordinate 10,316 downwards.
GCTTCAAGACGATCTCGGCATTCGCGCCGATCGTCTCGCCGACCCGTTGCGCCTGGGGCGAGAAAGCATTGAGCGGCTATCTCGGTAGCGACCGCAGCGCCTGGGCCGATTACGATGCGAGCCTGCTGGTGACCAGGCTCGGCTGGAAGGGCCCGCCGATCCTGGTCGACCAGGGCACGGCGGATCAATTCCTGGAAGCGCAGCTGAAGCCGCAATTGCTGGCTGACGCCTGCGCCGACGCTGGCGTCGCGTTGCATCTGCGGATGCAGGCCGGCTACGACCACAGTTATTTTTTCATCGCGACATTCATCGAGGATCACCTGCGGCATCACGCGGCGTATCTTTGAATCGGCCGGCCGAGCAAGGTCGGCGCGGCGTTGCCCTTTGTTTCTATTTTTGACAGGCAGGCAGCTTGCCCGCGGCACGCCACGTTTTCGCCGTTGCCGTGTCATCCGGTCCGAGCGTGTTGTCGGTGAAGGCGCAACCATAGTTCGGCTGCGCTACTACCGCCGGCGTGATCACATCGTCACCGGTTGGCTTGACACCGGCTTCGACCCATTTGACCAGATCGCCGAAGGCGCGCGATTGCTCCGCCGCCGTGAAGTCGCAATGGCCTGGCGCGCGAATGGCGCGCTGGACCAGATGGCCGCTGGTGCCCTTGGCCTGCGCGCGTTGCAGGTAGATCTGTTCCATCATGAATGGCACGTACATGTCGCCCAGCGTGTGCAGGGTCAGCACCGGAATTGCAAACTCGGCATGCACCTTCGGCACCCAGCGCAAGCCGTTCCGGCGCAAGGGGTTAGCGTCCGCATCCGCGGTGGCGCGGACGATGCTGGCATTGAAGGCGTCGACCACCGGCTGCGGCGCATTGAACTGATAGCGGATGCGACGGGTGTCGATCACGCTCTTGTCGCTCGGCAGGATGCCGTTGATGTTGCCTGGCGCGCCGAAACTGGCGCCCCACAGGATGTTCTGTAGCGCCGGATTGGTGAAGCCTTCATCGAAGATCGGTCGCTGGCCACCGGTCAGGTTCATGACGATATTTTTGAGGCGCTCGCCTTGCGGCGACGACGGTACATACGCGGTGGTGCTGCCGAAGAGCGACATGCGCACATCGCCGGAGATGGCGGCCCAGTTAGACGTGGGGAAACTGGTCGCCGGCAATCCCGCCAACTGCTGTGCAGCCAACTGATAGGCCGCGAAATGATCGAACAGCTCGGTGTCGCCCAGCACGCCGCACATCGGCAATGCGCCGTCGTACCTGACCTTGTTACGCGCGGTGGCCAGCGTTTCGGCTTCGATGGCCGCTGCGACGATGTGTCCGCCCATCGAATTGCCGAAAGCATAGATGCGCGTCGGTGGCAGCAGCGGGTGCCCGTTTTGTACCGCGATCTGGTTGAAGGCAAGCGCCAGCGCATTGGTGTCTTCCACGCCGGCCTGGACGTCGTAGTAATTCTTGCTGTAGCTCGACGCGGCCCAGGCATAACCGTTTTCGATCAGGTAGCGGCGCAGCAAGGGCGTCTGCACGGCCAGCGCATTGACGGTACCCGTGTAGCCATGCGCATAGACCGCCAGCCGGCCATTCCAGTTTTTCGGTACTTCGACGCGGTAGGCGGCGTTGCCGAGCATGCCGCTCCAGCGATCGGACTCGACGGCGGAGCCGGCAAGGGCGGCAAAGGTTTTTTCCAACACGGCAGGCGCGAAGTCGTTGCGCCGGTCTTGCTCGCGAGCGGACTCTTGTACAGGCGCCATGGCGGTGCAGGCTGTCAGGGCCATCGTGCAGGCGGCGGTCACAATTAAAACGGAAGGGCTTTTTTTCATTGTTTTGGCCTTGGGTGTTGAACGTCGAGCAGATGGAAAGTCATTATCTTAGAGCAATTCGGTCTTTTTGGAAGGCGTCCATCGACCCCGGTTTTATGGCTGAGAGACGAGGATCGGAGACGCCAGCACCTCAGTCGTCCGCCCTGCGTGATGCAGCACGCATTCGAACCGCCCCGCCTGTGGTACACCATGATCTTGAAGCCGATGTCGCGGCCAACCATACCGATGCGCTGAAAAGGAAACCAGATGATTGCGACGATGAATGAACTGAATCAAGTCCGGGACGAGTGCTACGACATGGTCAAGCAGCGGGCAAAGATTTCGGCCGGGACCTCGGCGATTCCGGCGCTGGCGATCGATGTCGCGGCGGATGTGGCGATCCTGCTCGAGCTGGTGCCGGCGGTCAACAAGCGCTTCGGCCTGTCGAAAGAGCAGATTGCCGGCTATGCGCCGCAGGTCCGTGAGATCATCGCCGCCAATCGCGGTCACGGTCATTTTTCCATGGTCGGCACCGAGATCACCAAGACCCTGATCCTGTATGCCATGAAAAAGATTGCAGCGCGCGCCGCGATCAAGCAGATCCTGAAATTCCTGCCGTTCCTGGGCTGGGCCGTGAACGCGGTCATCGGTTTCCGGGCGATGAAATACGTCGGCAATACGCACGTCGACGATTGCTACGCGGTCGCTGCGAAAATGATCGGCGCAAGCCGGTAACGATGCAGCGGGCGGCATCGGTTTTCCTGCCGACAGCTGCTACACTCTTCCCATGTGCGCAAACTACACACCTTCCCGCCGCGACGAACTGGCTGCCCACTTCAGCGTCGATCCGCGCGAATATGTTTTCAAGCCGGAAGCCTATCCGGGCTACCTGGCGCCGATCATCCGGCCATCCCAGGAGCGCAGCAACGATGGCCAGCTCGAAGTCATCTCGGCCATGTTCGGCATGGTGCCGCACTGGGCCGACACCAAGCTGGCGCGCCAGACCTACAACAGCCGCACCGAGACCACCGCGACCAAGCCGAGCTTTCGCAATGCCTGGAAGCGTCGTCAGTTCTGCGTGATTCCGTGCGAATCGATTTTCGAGCCTTGTTATGAGACCGGCAAACCGGTGCGCTGGGAAATCCGCCATCGCGATGGCCTGCCGCTGGGCGTGGCCGGTATCTGGGAAATCAAGATGGGCGAGGCCGGCAAGCCGCCGCTGCTGAGCTTCTCGATGTTGACCATCAACGCCGACGAACATCCGCTGATGTGTCGCTTCCACAAGCCCGAGGATGAAAAGCGTTCCGTCGTCGTCCTGCATCCGGATCGGTACGAAGCGTGGCTGCATGCCGACCTGAAAGATGCACCGGATTTCTTCCAGCCGTATCCCGCCGAGGAATTGACGGCGGCGCCGGCGCCGCGCGCTGCGGCCGGTACGAAGGCAGGTTCAAACGCAAGTATCGTCGCTGACGACACCGAGTGATTGGTGGTGCGTGCATCGACGCAGAGGCTTGCGAGCTGTCACGCGCATCGCCAACGCGCGTGCTGATACGCCACGCCATTGTGCAGCCACAATGTACCGCGGTCTCGCTCAGCCAGAATGAATCGTACCGATCATTCAACCTGAGAATATCTGATGAAGGCTGCAGAGCTGTTTGTAAAATGTCTTGAAAACGAGAAGGTCGATTACATCTTCGGCATCCCTGGCGAAGAAAACATTGGCATCATGGATGCGCTGCTCGACAGCCCCATCCAGTTCGTCACCACCCATCATGAACAGGGCGCGGCCTTCATGGCCGACGTGTATGGCCGATTGACCGGCCGTGCCGGCGTGTGCATGTCGACGCTGGGCCCGGGCGCCACCAACCTGATCACCGGTGTGGCCGATGCCAACATGGACCGCTCGCCGGTCGTCGCGATCGCCGGGCAGGGCGCCACCACCCGGCTGCACAAGGAAAGCCACCAGATCCTCGACCTGGTCCAGATGTTCGGACCGATCACAAAATTTGCCACGCAGATCCTGGAACCCGAGATCGTCCCGGAAGTCGTACGCAAGGCATTCAAGGTCTCGCAAACCGAAAAGCCGGGCGCCGTCTTCATCGACTTCCCCGAAAACATTGCCGAGATGGAGGTCGACAAGCATCCGATCTGCGTACAGTCGCCGTACGCGCCGGAAGCGCCCGGCCACAAGCTCGATCAAGCCGCGCAGATCATCGGCGCCGCGCGTGCGCCGCTGATCCTGGCCGGTAACGGTGTCATCCGGCAGGGTGCGGCGCAAGCCCTGGTGCGGTTTGCCGAAGTGCTGCGCATACCGGTGGCGAATTCATTCATGGCGAAAGGCGTCATGCCCTTTACCAACGACCTGTCGCTGGGCACCATCGGGCTGAAGGCGCGCGACCTGCCGTGGTTCGCATTCGAGCAGGCCGACGTTGTCATCTGCATCGGCTACGACATGGTCGAGTACCACCCCAACATGTGGAACCCGGGCGCCGACAAGGTCATCGTCCACATCGACGGGCTGCCGGCCGAAGTCGATGAAAACTATATCGTCGCCGTCGGCGTACTCGGCGACATCAATACCTCGCTGCACGGGATTGCCATGCGCGCCACGCCGCAGGAGACCGCGCCGTTCACGGCAGTACGCCGCGCGATCGTGGCCGACCGGGTCGAATATGCAGCGGACACGGGTTTCCCGGTCAAACCGCAAAAAATCGTCTGGGACCTGCGTGAAGTACTGGCGCCCGACGACATCGTGATCTCCGACGTGGGCGCGCACAAGATGTGGATGTCGCGCATGTACCGCGCCGAGCGGCCGAACACCTGCATCGTCTCCAACGGTTTCGCGGCGATGGGCATCGCGGTGCCGGGCGCGATCGCCGCCAAGCTGGCCTCGCCGCAGAGCCAGGTGGTGGCTGTCACCGGCGACGCCGGCTTCATGATGAATTCGCAGGAAATCGAAACCGCGATGCGCATGAAGACCGCCATCGTCATCCTCATCTGGAACGATGAGGAATATGGACTCATCACCTGGCACCAGATGCGGCATTACGGACGGCCGAGCCACGTCGCCTTCAAGAATCCGGATTTCGTCAAGTATGCAGAGAGCTTCGGTGCAAAAGGGTATCGGGTCGAACGGGCAGAGGACCTGATGCCGACGCTGCGCCGTGCGCTCGAGGACAACACGGTGGTGCTGATCGACTGCCCGGTCGATTATGCGGAAAACATGAAGCTGACTTACAAGTTCCAGGAAATGAAATCGCCGCTTGCGCCCGGCGCCACGCAGTAAGGGGTGTCGACACGGCGCTAACTTTTGCGTTAGTTTTGGCGCGGCACCAACACCGGCGGTTACCCTGGATCGTCGCTGAGTAAGCGTGCATATGATTGTGTGACTGAGTGACTGAGTGTGTGACCAGGCATGCACTCGAGCGGGTAACCGAGCCGGCGGTTGCGCATGTGCCGCGTCTACCTGATCGAAAACGGAAGTTCATGGAGGCGACTTGAAGACAAGAGCAGCAGTACTGGACAGGATGGGCGCCGACGCGCCCTACGCGGAGTCCAGGCCATTGACGATTGCAACGGTGGACCTGGCGCCGCCCGGTCGTGGCGAGGTACTCGTCAAGATTGCCGCCGCCGGCCTGTGCCACTCCGACCTTTCGGTCATCAACGGCGACCGGCCGCGGCCGATGCCGATGGCGCTCGGGCATGAAGCGGCGGGCATCGTCGAGGCGCTCGGCGAGGGCGTCACCGACCTGCAGCGCGGCGATCACGTGGTGGTGGTGTTCGTGCCGAGCTGCGGTCATTGCGCACCGTGCGCCGAAGGCCGCCCGGCACTGTGCGAGCCGGGCGCCGGCGCGAATGGCGCCGGCACCTTGCTGTCCGGCGCGCGTCGCCTGGCACGCGAGGGCGCGCCGCTGAACCATCATCTCGGTTGCTCCGTATTTGCCGATTACGCCACGGTGTCGCTCCAGTCGCTGGTCAAGATCGACCCCGAGGTACCGCTGGAAGAAGCCGCACTGTTCGGTTGCGCCGTCCTGACCGGCGTGGGTGCCGTCGTCAACACGGCCCAGGTGCGGGTCGGTGCATCGGTGGCAGTCATCGGCCTGGGCGGTGTCGGGCTGGCGGCGGTCATCGGCGCGGTCGCCGCCGGCGCGCGCCAGATCATCGCGATCGACCTGGCGGACGACAAACTGGAGATGGCGCGGTCGCTCGGCGCGACGCAGGTGGTCAACGCCGGCAATGCCGATGCGCTGGAACAGATTCGCGAGCTGAGTGCCGGCGGCGTCGAGTTCGCCTTCGAATTCGCCGGCTCGATCGGAGCGCTCGAACTTGCGTACCGGATCACGCGGCGTGGCGGCACCACCGTCACCGGTGGGCTGCCGCCATCGACGGCCGTATTGCCGTTGCCAGCAGTCAGTCTGGTGGCGGAAGAACGCACCTTGAAAGGCAGCTACATCGGCACCTGCGTCCCCTCGCGCGACATACCGCGTTACATGGCGCTGTACCGGCAGGGGCGATTACCGGTCGATCGGCTGCTCACCGGACGGTTGACGTTGGAAGAGCTCAATCACGGTTTCGACCTGCTGCGGGAAGGCAAGGCAATCCGCCAGGTGGTGGTGTTCTAATGGCGAGCTGGCGCGATCGGTGTCGTGATCTTGCCTGGCTGCGAAATGCACAGGATGTCGTTCGCGATGTTGTTTTCAATGCGTGGCGTCGCATTCTGAACGGCAAACCGCGTCATGTTCCGTGCTGTTGCTCTGGCCTTCACCTGCAGGGTGCGTCGGTTCCAGGTCCGATGACCCGAATGTCACATGATCCGAAATAAGATTATCAGCGCCGATGAAGCCGTCGCGCTGATTCGCGATGGGGATACCCTGAGCTGCTCCGGCTTCGTCGGCATCGGTACGCCGGACGTGCTGATCGCTGCCTTGGAGCGACGCTTTCTCGCCAGCGCCGGCCCCAACGACCTGACGCTGGTCTTCGCAGCAGCGCCAGGGGATGGCAAGGAGCAGGGTTTGAATCGGCTGGCGCATGCAGGCCTGATCAAGCGCGCCATCGGCGGGCACTGGGCGCTGTTGCCTAAACTCGCGAAACTGGCCGTCGACAATCGGATCGAGGCCTACAACCTGCCGCTCGGTGTCATCTCCCACCTGTACCGCGACGCCGCCGCGCATCGTGCGGGCACGTTGACCAAGGTTGGCCTGGGCACCTTCGTCGATCCGCGCCAGGACGGCGGCAGGATCAACGCCTGCACCACCGGCGAGCTGGTGCGGATCATGACGATCGATGGGCAGGAGTGGCTGTTCTACCAGGCGTTTTCGATCGACGTTGCGTTCATCCGTGGCACCACGGCGGATGCCGCCGGCAATATTTCGATGGAGCGGGAGGCGCTGTTGCTGGATAGTCAAGCTGCGGCAATGGCGGCGCGCAATGCCAACGGTCTGGTTATTGCACAAGTCGAAAGGATCGTCGCCAACGGCGAGGTCGACCCGTGCCACGTCGTCGTGCCCGGCATTCTGGTGGACCATATCGTGCTGGCGCCGGCCCATCCGCAGACCTACGCCACCTGTTACGACCCGACTTTTTCGCGCGAAGCCCGCATGCTGCACCATGAAATCGCCGTGGCGCCGCTTGACGAACGCAAGCTGATCGCGCGCCGCTGCGCTTTCGAATTGCCGTTGGGCGGCGTCATCAATCTGGGTATTGGAATGCCGGAAGTATTGGCGGCGGTGGCGGCCGAGGAACAGGTGCTCGATCACCTGACCCTGACCACCGAACCCGGCGTGATCGGCGGCATGCCGCAGGGTGGTTTGAATTTCGGCGCAGCCGTCAATACGCAGGCGCTGTTGCACCAGAATCAGCAGTTCGATTTTTACGACGGCGGCGGACTCGACCTGGCGTGCCTGGGCATGGCGCAGATCGACCGCTTCGGCAACGTCAACGTCAGCCGCTTCGGTCCGCGCCTGGCCGGCGCCGGCGGTTTCATCAACATCAGCCAGAATGCCGGGCGGCTGGTCTTCGCCGGTACCTTCACGGCCGGGAACCTGCGCGTGGCGATCGAGGACGGCAAGCTCCGGATCGTTTCGGAAGGCGGCACGCGCAAGTTCATCCATGCCGTGCAACAGATCACCTTCAGTGGTCCGGTCGCCGCCGAGCGGTCCCAGACGGTCCTGTATGTGACCGAGCGGTGTGTGTTCAGGCTGGACGAGGGCGGCCTGCAATTGATCGAAGTGGCGCCGGGGATCGACATCGACCGTGACATCCTGGCGCACATGGGTTTCATGCCCCGCATCGAGACCGTCAAGATCATGGACGCCTGCCTGTATCAACCACAGGCCATGGCACTGGCGGCCGCATTACGCGAGCGCTAGCATCCGCTGATTTAAAGTTATCTGCCGGACGAGGCAGGCGGTTGGCTATGCCGACAAGTGTTCGTACAGGATGGCGCAACCGATACCGATCAGCAGGATGCCGCCGACGATTTCCGCGCGCTTGCCGGCAATCGTGCCCAGCACCTTGCCGACCATGACGCCCAGCGTGACCATGACGAAGGTGGTCAGGCCGATGCACAGCGCGATCGGATAGATATTCACATCCAGAAATGCCAGGCCGACACCGACGGCCATCGCATCGATGCTGGTGGCCAATCCGGTGACCGCCAGCAGCCAGAAGGAATGCTGGCTGGGTTTGTCCACCACCTCGTCTTCATCCGGATGCCAGCCTGCCCAGATCATCCGTATGCCGAGTGCACCGAGCAGGATGAAGGCAATCCAGTGATCCCAGGCCGAGACATAGCTGGCGGCGAACGAGCCGAGCATCCATCCGATGATCGGCGTGATGGATTCGATGGTGCCGAAGATCAGTCCGGTGCGCAGCGCCTCGCGCCACTGGGGATTTTTCAGGGCGCTGCCCTTGCCGACGGCGGCCGCGAAGGCGTCGGTCGACATGGCCAGCGAAAGGAGTGCGATGGAAATGGGATTCACTGAATGATTTTTTGCAGGATGGTTGGTTGGGTATCGGAACGATGACATCCTTTCGGGCGTCGATCGACGGGGAGCGTGGTCAGCTGGCCGAAGCAGTGCGCAAGCTATCCTTGTCAAAGCCTGCCAACCGTTTGTAGCGCAGTGAAATGGCTTCCAGTTCCGAGAGCGGTATCACATCGTCGATGCTGGCAAAACCTTGCGGCGCCCGCACCTCGGCCAGTTGCATGACCTGTTCCGGCCCGTTCATCCGGTTGCGTAACACGATGCCGGTGGTCTTTGGCAGGCGGTCGGCTTCGTATTCGCGCAAGGCGTACAGCAGGTCCGGTTCGCCCACCAGGCAGTCGGTCAGATAGCGCGCGTCGAGGATCGCCTGCGCGCTGCCGTTCGAGCCGATCGGATACATCGGATGGGCGGCATCACCCATCAGCGTGACCCGCTCGAAGCTCCAGCGTGGCAGCGGGTCGCGGTCGACCAGTGGAAATTCATAGACCGCATCGGCACCCTCGATCAAGGCGGGAATGTCGATCCAGCCCCATTTCCAGCTGTCGAAGGGTCGACTGAAAACCGATTTTTCGACCTTGCGGTTCCAGTCCGTGTCCGGCAGCTTGTCGTCGGCCACGCTCAGCTCGGCAATCCAGTTGATGAGCGAGCGGCCCTCGCGGCGCAGAGGTTCCGAGATCGGATAGCCGACGAATTTCTGGTCCTGGTGTCCGGCCATGAACATGCTGCGCCCATCCATAAAGGGCGGCGCCTCGGTGACGGCACGCCACAACATGCGACCTGAAAAACGCGGCTCGTCGCCCTGCGGATACATGAAGCGGCGCACCGCCGAGTGAATACCGTCCGCACCGATCAGGACATCCGACTCGATCTGCACCTCGGTACCCGCCGGTTGCGTGCGAAAGGTCGACAGCACCTTGTCGGCGACCTGCTCGAAGCGCTGGAAGACATGGCCCTGGTGGATGCGGTCAGCGCCCAGTCGCGCAATCGCAGTGTCCAGCAGCGTCATCTGCAACTGACCGCGATGAATCGAATATTGGGCAGCGGTGTAGCCGGCGGCACGGCCGCGCGGCTCGCTCCAGATCTTTTGTCCGAGCTTGTTGAAAAAGGTCAGCGAGGAGGTCTCGATGCCGTGTTCCGCCAGCGCGCTTTCCAGACCCAGGCTGCACAGTTGCGCACTGGCGTGCGGCAGCAGGTTGATGCCGACGCCCAGCGGCCGGATCTCCCGCACGGCTTCATACACGTGGACCTCGATGCCGCGCTCGTGCAGCATCAGCGCCAGGCTCAGGCCGCCGATACCGGCGCCGGCGATTAGGACTTTCATGCAACTCTCCAAAGGGTTTCGGGCCGGTTTCCGGCCTGCAGTATTCGCTATTGTTACACTACCTGTCCACGATCGGCGAAACACTAAGAACCTATTTCGGTAAGCAGGGTCGTCGTGGCAGGAGTGATTCGTGCGCAGGCCAAGGCGTGGCGACGCGACATGGCGGGCCATGGCAAGGAGCCACAACGCAGGGATGCGGACGAAGCGCCCTG
>JAYUWF010000128.1:0-6032 GCA_043753685.1 Herminiimonas sp. | reverse complement strand
GCTGTGTATCGCCGGCGCAGCGTGATTTTCACGGATATCGAGCGCGTCGATGGTCTGACGATTCAGAGCGTGCGGGTGACCGACGCCGACGATCGGGTCTGGGTCGCCCTGTACCAGATGCAGCAGGAAGCGGACGGACAGTGGCGCATTTTGGGTTGCCAGCTGCTCGAAACCAGGAGCGTCTCGACTTGAGGTGAGTCGGGCTACGCTAAACCGCGGTCGGCTGATCTGGCCAGTGGCTGATATGGTGCCCGAGCTGGGGCATCCGATGCCGACGTCGCGCCTGAAACCGTGGTGTCCGGCGCCTGCATTCTCCCCGGATTCACCCGTATGCGCCGCCCGTGTAGAGCAAATCAAAGGTTCGGGCGATGGCGGCGATGAGCAGCGTGCTACCGACGCCAAAGGTCGCAATCACGAGCAGGATGACGGTCCACCCGGAATCCGACTCCCGACCCGAGTCTGGATTATGTCGGCCATCCCATTTGTCATCCGGCGTCAGGCCGAAGACCAACGCGGCGATGAAGCCGGCAAAAATCGATAGCGGAAACAGCACGACATGTAACCACGCCAGCTTGTCCTTTTTCCCATACAAATAGAACCGGTGGGCGCCGAGCCCGCCCAGTACGGCGGCGAGAAAAGTGGCAAGCGTCTTGTTCTTGTGTGCTGTCGTCATCGATCGGTCTTTGGCAAGGGAGGGGCGACATCAGGTCGGTCGCAGGCGCGCGCCAGTGTGCATCAGCACCCGAATCCGTGCAATCCCGACTTGCTGTTCAAACAGACCGGGCCTGCGCCCAGCGGCGACCGAACCGCGACAGACCGCGATTGAAGTTGCAGGGGCAAGCAGTTTTGCGCTATAATTTGCGGCTTTTTCCGCCTTAGTACACTTTTTGGACAAATCATGGTCGTCATTCGTTTAGCCCGGGGAGGCGCAAAAAAGCGCCCGTTTTTCAATATCGTCGCCACTGATTCGCGCAATCGCCGCGATGGTCGCTTCATCGAGCGGATTGGTTTCTACAATCCGGTCGCATCCGGCGCCGAAGAAAGTTTTCGCGTCGTGCAAGACCGACTGGCTTACTGGCAGGGCGTTGGCGCCCAGCTGTCGCCAACCGTGGCTCGCCTGGTGAATGCAGCCGACAAGAAGGTTGCAGCCTAAGCTGCAGACCAGCGGCAGTTCACGACTACCGAACGCAACCGGGTTTGACGGAGATGAATAATTACGCCGTCAAAATCCCTACCGATCTGGTGTTGGTCGGTTATGTCTCGGGTGCATATGGTCTGAACGGTTGGGTGCGCATCAAGCCGTACGCCAGTGATGCCGAAGCGTTGTTGACGGCAAAAACCTGGTGGCTCGACAAGCCGGAGTTGCACGACGTATCCATGATGCAGGCAAAAATGCATAGTGGCGACGTGGTGGCCCAGTTGATGGGCGTGGCGGGCAGGGAAGCTGCCGAGGGATTGCGCGGCACTGCAGTGCACATCTCACGCGCGCATTTTCCCGCGTTGGCCAGCGATGAATTTTACTGGGTCGATCTGATTGGCCTGGATGTTGAAAACCTGCAGGGCGAATCGCTCGGACGGGTCGTCGACATGATGGACAACGGTGCTCATCCGATCCTGCGCGTGGCACAGGTAACGCTCGAGGCACCGCTGCAGGACGCGGAAAAAGTCGCCGTGCCGGAAATACTGATTCCCTTTGTCGACCAGTTCATCAAGACGGTCGACCAGGCTGGAAAAAAAATTATTGTCGACTGGGGCCTGGACTACTAGGCCGGTCGAGTACGGCTTAGGTGCCGGATCGCCGGGCAGGAGGGCGCAGAGCATGCAATTCGATGTGATCACCCTGTTTCCTGAAATGTTCGGCGCATTGACGCAGTCGGGCATCACGCGCCGCGCTTTCGAGCAGCGGGCATGCAGCCTGACGTTGTGGAACCCGCGCGACTTCACCAGCGATAACCATCGTACCGTCGATGACCGGCCATATGGCGGTGGTCCCGGAATGGTCATGCTGGCAAAGCCGCTGGAGGCCGCAATCGGTGCCGCCAAGGCGCGCCAGGTAGGGGCCGAACTGGCGCCGCCTCGGGTCGTGTATCTGTCGCCGCAAGGCCAGCGCCTGACACATGCCCGTGTCATGCAGTTGCGCAGGGAGCCAGGCCTGGTCCTGCTGTGCGGTCGCTACGAAGCGGTCGACCAGCGTTTGCTGGACCGTTGCGTGGATGAAGAAATCAGCCTAGGCGATTTCGTGCTGTCTGGCGGCGAATTGCCGGCGATGGCATTGATGGATGCGGTGATCCGGCAATTGCCGGGGGTGTTGAACGACGACAGTTCCGCGATCGAAGACAGTTTCGTCAACGGTTTGCTGGATTGTCCGCATTACACCCGGCCAGAGAATTATGAAGGCGTCGCAGTGCCGGCGGTGCTGATGCGCGGTCACCATGCCGAGATCGAAAAATGGCGCCGCCAGCAAATGCTGCGCGCCACTGCCCGCAAGCGGCCCGAACTGCTGGCGCATGCGCGCGAGGCGGGGTTGCTGGGCAAGGACGATGAACAGTTTTTAAGCAGTCTGTAGGAAGCGGCCTCACGGCTGTGATGTCGCACAGGCTGCGAAAAATGTGGCAACCAGCAGTTTGAAGTAGCAAGCAGCAGGTTGGTACAAGCAAGCAAGAAGCAGGTAGTACGCAACAGGCAGGGCCCATCGCGCAGTCACCGGTCAATGGTGCTGCATGTTTAATCCCATCCTCTGCCGGGCATGATCGTGCAATCGCACCAGCGCCGGCAAGATGGTCTTTGGAGTTGAAAATGGATCTGATCCAGATACTGGAACAAGAAGAAATCGCGCGTCTCGGGAAAAACATTCCTGATTTCGCGCCAGGCGATACCGTCATCGTCAGCGTCAACGTCGTCGAAGGCACGCGCAAGCGGGCGCAGGCATACGAAGGCGTCGTCATCTCGCGTCGCAACCGTGGTCTGAACTCGAACTTCATCGTTCGCAAGATTTCATCCGGCGAAGGCGTGGAGCGTACGTTCCAGTTGTACTCGCCGCTGATCGCAGGAATCGAAGTCAAGCGTCGCGGCGACGTGCGTCGTGCCAAGCTGTACTACCTACGCGAACGTTCGGGCAAATCGGCACGGATCAAGGAAAAATTGCCAAACCGTCGGGTTGCTGCCAAAAAAGCTGCGGTATAAGCTGCACAATAAGCAGACAGGCGTCGGAATGCAACGAAGGGCACCTTGGGGTGCCCTTTTCTGTTTCTGAGATGCATAGTAATTTGTTGACCTGTTACAGATGTAAGCAGGCAACCGCAGGACCGTATTTCGGCTTATGCTGCCGCTTGATTTGCGCAGGGCGCTTGGCTCTACCATCGGGAAATCACTTTGTCCAAACTGTCATTCGATCCAGAACTGCTGCCAGTCGAATCGCTGGCCGGTGAGACGCCGGTGCTTGCGGAGCAATTGACGGTCAAGGCATTGCGCGAGCGTTTTGCCAATCCACCGGACTGGCTGCCGGAGACGATGGAAGAGCAGTTGTTGCGGATCTCGAACGGCGTCAACGGCAAGCTGCCGACCGCTGCCTCGGTACTGGTGCCGCTGGTGGTGCGGGAGGCCGGACTGACATTGATGTTTACCCAGCGCACGGCGCACCTGACGGACCATGCCGGGCAGGTCAGTTTCCCAGGCGGGCGGGCCGAACCCTACGATACCTCGCCGATCGAGACGGCGCTGCGTGAGACCGACGAAGAAGTCGGCCTTGACCGGCAACACATCGAGGTACTGGGAACACTGCCCGAATACTTGACCGGTACCGGGTATCGCGTCACGCCGGTGGTGGCGCTGGTGCATCCGCCGTTCGCGGTTCGCCCCGATCCCGGCGAAGTCGCGGAAATCTTCGAAGTGCCGCTGGCATTCCTGATGGATGGCGTCAATCACCAGCGGCGCAGCGCGGAGTTTCCAAATGGCCGCGGACGCCGTACCTTTTATGCCATGCCCTACGACCGGTTTTTCATCTGGGGCGCGACGGCCGGCATGTTGCGCAACCTGTTCCATTTCTTGCGGGCCTGACGCGATGTTGGCGCGATTGGCCGCTGCTGTTCCATCAGTGCAAAGCGGCGACGGTGTGGCGTCCGCGAACTGCACAGTATTGTCATCCAGCACAACCGTTGTTTGATTCTCAAAGTTCCCTGCGGTATTGTTTGGGCTGGAAGACTCTCAAGGCAGTCCAATGACGTTCCTCTCCATCCTGTTTGCGCTGCTGGCCGAACAATTGCAGCCGCTGCGCGCGGACAATCCGGTGTACGGCGCCGTGCGCAGTTTTGGCATCCGCATGGAAGGCTGGTTCAATGCCGGCCACGCCAACGACGGCCGGCTGGCCTGGGCACTGACGATCGCTGCGCTGATGGTGCCGACCGCCCTGGTCTACTGGATTTGCGTGCGCTTCAGCCCCTTCCTGGCGTTGCTGTGGAATGTCGCGATCCTGTATCTGACACTGGGGTTTCGCCATTACAGCCACTACTTCACGTCAATTCAGCTGGCCCTGAGTGCCGGCGATGAAGCCACCGCCCGCAGCCTGCTGGCGCAATGGACCAAGACCGATACCGCCGGTCTGGATGGCGCCGACATCGCCCGGCTGGCGGTCGAGACGGCTCTGATCTCGACGCATCGTAACGTGTTCGGTGTGTTCTTCTGGTTCGTCATGCCGCTTGGGCCGGCCTGCGCCGTGATGTATCGGGTCGCGGAATACCTGGCGCGTTCCTGGAACGAACCGGACCACATGAAGAACGAAGCCTTTGGGCGCTTTGCCACCCGGGCCTTCTACTTCATCGACTGGCTGCCGGCGCGCCTGACAGCCGTCGCCTTTGCGGTGGTCGGCAATTTCGAAGACGCGGTCTACGCCTGGCGGAACTTTGCGTCGCGCTGGCAGGACGAAGCGGTGGGCATCATCCTGTCGGCCGGAAGCGGTGCGATGGGCGTGCGCCTGGGTAGCGTGGCGCAGCAGAGCGGCATCGACAGCCTGCAGGCGGATGCGGCGGCACTCGACCCGGGCAGTATCGAAATCGATGGGCCACCGGGGGAAGAAGCCACCGCGCGCGCCTTGCAGAGCACGGTCGGGCTGGTCTGGCGTGCCTTGCTGTTGTGGATGCTGTTGTTGCTGTTGCTGTCGCTTGCCGTCTGGCTGGGTTGAGCAAGCTGCCCGAAGCATGCAATCGCGCCGCTGCCGGCGGCCAAATTCCGCCAGTCTTCTATAAGATATAATACCCAAGAATCAATTTCGCCAGGCGCCACACAATGGCGCCGCGGTTCCGGCAAATCCCTTGCCGGGCGCACGCCTTTAATTAGCCGATCTCAACCAGCCGATCACATGGCCGACAACGTTCCGACATCCACGCCTGTTCCAAGCGAGAAGGGCGCGCCCGCCCCCGCTCCGACAGGCGAAACCATCATCCAGGGCCTCACCGGCAATGGCCAGCCATTCCGGCCGAGCGACTGGGCCGAACGGCTGTGCGGCGCGATGTCGTGCTTCCGTCCCGAAGGCTACGCCGGCCGGAATGCCCATCTGATCTATTCGCCTTACGTCAGGCCGACGGTACTGGCAGGCATAAAATCGGTGGTCGTCAGCGAGGCGCTGCGCTCGGTGGAGCCACTGGCGTATCACTTCGTGATGGATTTTGCCAAGGACAACGATCTTCAGGTCATTCAGGCATGCCTGTTGCCGGATCCGGATCCCGCACCTTGACCGGGCCGGACCATTGGTCCGGGCACGCCTCGATCCGATACGCCGATGCAGCGCGCGGTCTTGCCGGATCCCTGTCCGATAATTCGGCCATCCTTGCGCGGCACTTGTGACATCCGCACGGCATCGGCGTAGTCTGATCGGTCTGATAACCGAATCTGGAGTGCCGAATGTCATCCACCCGCCAGGAACACGATTCCTTCGGCGCCATCGAGGTCGACGCGCAGCGGCTGTGGGGCGCCCAGACCCAGCGCTCGCTGGAACACTTTCACATCTCGACCGAGCGCATGCCGACCGAGCTGATCGT
>JAYUWF010000127.1:0-6051 GCA_043753685.1 Herminiimonas sp. | reverse complement strand
GCATCCCTGCAGCCGTTGAACCACCAGCACTGCGGTATCGGGGTCGGTTTTCGGTAACAGCAAGAGGAATTCCTCGCCGCCCCACCGCGCCAATACATCGCCAGTGCGCAGCGAAGCATTCAAGATCTCGGCAAACTTGCGTAAAGTGTCGTCGCCTATCTGGTGACCATATCTGTCGTTCACCCGCTTGAAATAATCGACATCCAGCAGGGCGACGCTCTGCGGGCTATTTTCCCGGGCATGGCGTTTTTCTTCAGCGACCAACAGGTCTTTCATGTGTCGCCTGTTCGGCAATTTCGTCAATTCGTCGCAAAAAGCAAGCGACTTGACGATTGCCAATGTCATGGTCAGCTCGCCTTTCTGACTCTTCAAACGCCGCCGCAACACATTGAACTGCTCAGCCAGAAATACTGCGACCGCAAGGGCGTTTGCAATACCTGTCAAATACAGCACTTCCGTCACCACGGGATATGTCGCGGGGTCGGTGACGCACAGCCAGAACATGGCGACACCCAAGGCGAGCACTGAAAAAGCAGCAAGTCGAATCGAGATCGTTCGACTGACCGAGAATGCGCTGAACATCAGGATGATCGGCAGGGGAAGAAGTGCGACGCTGCGGATCGGCCCCAACACAGCGTAAGACAATGCGATACACACGATCCCATGAATCGCCTGCGCCGTTGCCAACTTCGAAATCGCAATGCGCACCCCTGGCACAAACCGTATCAGCAGGAAGGCAGGAACGGTCCCGGCACCGATCAATGCACTTAAAGCGAGGGCGGCCGTTGAATCGACGATACCGACCCGTACCTGGATCCAGATCGTGCAAATGGCCAGGAAATAAAGCCACGCTGTAAGAAACCAGTACAGCACTGCGCGCCGCATTCCAGCGTTCGAAATAGGCATGCCTTCGACATCGGTAATTACCATGGCGGGCCACCGGAAAAATTTGGATGGGGAATCGGAGGGGACGTACGCAAGTATGCGCCGATAAACATGTCCTTGCAGAAACATATTAATACGGGATAGATGTCGTTCAGGTTCACCTCCAGGGAAGACCTTAAAATTCTGCTGAATGTATTGTACTTCGATATATTGTTCGTTATTAGCTAATGCGTTGACTTTAGTTGAATGCCGATCTATTCTTTGCACTGTTTCCAGGACTCGAAACGTCAGGACGTCGGGATCGGTGCAGGCAGGTGCGGGCAAGCGATGTCCCCGACGCTGGTCATGGACGAAAAGAATAATGAATAGCGAACAAGGAGAGTGACGGTGCATCAGACCTACCAGTACGCAAAATTCCCCTACACCACGCCGGCCGAACAGGTCGACAAGACCATCCAGCGGTATCCGGTGGTTGTCGTTGGCGCCGGGCCGGCCGGACTTGGTGCCGCGATCGACTGCCGCCAGCAGGGCTTGCCGGTACTGCTGCTCGACGACGACGACACGGTGTCGATCGGCTCGCGCGGACTGTGCTACGCCAAGCGCGCCATCGAAGTGCTGGACCGACTGGGCTGCGGCGACCCGGTAATGGAAAAAGGCGTGCACTGGAATGTCGGCCGCACGTTCTTCCGCGATGACGAAGTGTTCAGCTTCAATCTGCAACCGGAGTCGACCCACAAACGGCCCGGCATGGTCAATCTCCAGCAATATTATCTGGAGGATTACATGGTCAAGCGCGCCGATGCAGCCGGCGTGACCCTGCGCTGGAAGAACAAAGTGGTGTCGGTCCAGCAGCATGACGACCACGTGAGGCTGCAAGTCGAAACGCCGGACGGCATGTACCAGATCGAGGCCGAATGGCTGGTCGTGGCCGACGGCGCGCGCAGTCCGATCCGCAACATGCTGGGCCTTGAAATCGAAGGCAGGATCTTCATGGACCGCTTCCTGATCGCCGACGTGATCATGAAAGCCGATTTTCCGGCCGAGCGCTGGTTCTGGTTCGACCCGCCCTTCCATCCGAACCAGTCGGTTCTGCTGCATCGCGAAGCCGACAATGTCTGGCGCATCGATTTCCAGCTCGGCTGGGACGTCGATCCCGAAGAGGAAAAAAAACCTGAAAAAGTCATCCCGCGCATCAAGGCCATGCTCGGCGACGACCGTGAATTCGATCTCGAATGGGTCAGCGTCTATACCTTCCAGTGCCGGCGCATGAATGAATTCCGGCATGGCCGCTGCCTGTTCGTCGGCGATGCGGCGCATCAGGTGTCGCCCTTCGGCGCGCGCGGAGCGAACTCCGGTTTGCAGGACATCGACAACCTGGTGTGGAAACTGAAGCTGGTCATCGACGCCAAGGCGCCCGAGAGCCTGCTCGACAGCTACTCCGACGAACGCGTCTTCGGCGCCGATGAAAACATCCTGAACTCGACCCGGTCCACCGATTTCATCACGCCCAAGAGCACGGTCAGCAAGATCTTCCGCAATGCCGTGCTAAGCCTCGCACAGAAGCATGATTTCGCACGCAAGCTGGTCAATTCCGGGCGCCTGTCGGTGCCCTCCTTTCTCATCGACTCCTCGCTCAATACGCCGGACGGCGACGCGTTCGCCGGCGACATGGTGCCGGGCGCGCCGATGGACGATGCACCGATCACGCTGGACGGCAAGCACGGCTGGCTGATCGACCAGCTGGGTAACCGGTTCCAGGGACTGTATTTCTGCGACGACGCAGCGACGGTTTCGCCAGAGATCGGCGGCATGTTCGAACAACTGGCGCATGCGGCGATTCCGGTCGAGACGCTGGTCATTTCCCGCAAAACCGGCAAGGCCGGCAACGTCGGCGGCGCCAGGGTGCTGGTCGACCTGCAAGGCCTGATCGCGCAGCGCTACGACGCCCTGCCCGGCACCTTCTATCTGGCGCGTCCCGACCAGCATGTGACTGCGCGCTGGCGCGAATTCGACCGCGTTCGAGTCAATGCGGCAGTTGCCAAAGCAACCTGCAACCAATCAAAGGAGACATGAACATGACACTGCAGCTGCAACCCAATTTCGGTGAACCTGGCAAGCGCTATTTCCGCGAGTTTTCTCCCGGAGATGATTTTTACCAGATGCTGATCGATACCCACCGCGACCTGAGCGACGCGCAAAGCGCGATGGTCAACGCAAAATTGATTCTGCTGCTGGCCAATCACATCGGCGACATCGCCGTGCTACGCGACGCCATGCAGCACGCGCGCGACGACAACTAAAAGGAGACTGACATGAGACAACCCATTACCTTCCCAAAAACAGAAGGTGTCTACACCAAGCAGGCGCATTGCGACATTCCCAAGGGTTTGTACGAACGCGAACACGGGCGCGACGGCTTCTCGGGCGCGGCGTCGCATATCCTGCACAGCCACATGCCGACCGGCTGGACAAAATGGGATGGCCCGTTGCAGCCGCAATGTCTGGACCTGAACAAACTCGAAGCACGTCAATCTTGCCCATGGCAGGCAAAACGCGTGATGCATAACGCAAACACGCAGGTGCGCTTCTGGAAAACCGACGGCGCCATGACGCATCTGGTGCGCAACGGCGATGGCGACGACATGCTCTTTTTCCACAAGGGTAGTGGTGACATCTTCTGCGACTATGGCCACATGACATTTCGCGACGGCGATTATGTACTGATGCCACGTGGCACCGCCTGGCGGCTCGAAGCGAAGGAAGCCACCGAGGTGCTGATGATCGAAGCGACCGAAGACAATTTCGAATTGCCCGATCGCGGCATCGTCGGCCGTCATGCACTGTTCGACATGGCGGTGCTGGAGACGCCGAAGATCGACGACGCATTCAAGGCGCAGCAGGGCGAATTCGAAACCACGGTACGCATCAAGCGCAGCAACCAGATCACCACCGTCACTTTCCCGTTCAATCCGCTCGACGCAGTGGGGTGGCATGGCGACTGCGTGCCGGTCAGGCTGAACTGGCGCGACATCCGCGAAATGCTGTCGGACCGTTATCACCTGCCGCCGACGGCCCATGCGACCTTCCTCTCGAAAACCGTCGTCATCTGTACCTTTGCGCCGCGTCCGCTGGAAAGCGATCCGGGTGCATTGAAGGTACCGTTCTTTCACAATAACGACGAATTCGACGAAACGATTTTCTACCACGCCGGCAATTTCTTCAGCCGCGACAATATCGGTCCCGGCATGCTGACGATGCACCCGTCCGGCTTCGCCCACGGTCCGCATCCGAAGGCTTTCGCAGCGGCAGAAGCCAACAACAACGGCGAGCGCCGCCATACCGACGAAGTCGCCGTGATGATCGATACCCGTTTCCCGGTCACCATCGACGACATGCCCGATGGCGTGGCGAACCAGGATTACGTCAACAGCTGGAAACGCAAATAAGCTTCGGCCTGGGGCTAGAGGCGCTCTAGGCTCTAGGCGCTATGCCCCAGGCGCTGCGACACATTCGCCGCGCATTGCTTCATTTGCTTTGCGGCGTCGCCGTTCCAGGCTGGATCGAGGGTGCCCATCGGGCCGATCACTGTAATGGCCAGCACGATGTTGCCGGCGTGATCAAAGATTGGTGCACTGATGGCGTTGATGCCGGCGATCGGTTCGCCGACGGCGCGCGCCATGCCGTGGCGGCGCGCCTCGATCAGCAGGTTTTCGAATTCCTTCTTCGTGATCCTCTTGGCCGCATGGCCAGCCACGGTGTCATCGGTGACTTCATTCGCATTGAGTTTTTCGACCAGCTTCGCTGGCAGGTAGGCAGAAAAAATCCGCCCGGTGGCAGTATTGGCAATCGACATCACGGTGCCGGTACGCATGCGCACGTGGATCGGCTGGTTCGATTCATTCATGTGCACGATGGTCGGCCCGCTCGACCCGAGAACCGCCAGCGCGACGGTGTGACCGATGCTCTCGCTTAATGCCGCCACCTCCGGAATTGCAACCTTGACCGGATCGAGCAACTGCAGGCTGATCAAGCCCATCTGCAGCGCGAACGGACCCAGTTCATAGCGGCCCGATACCGGATCCTGCTGAATCAATCCGGTATTGCCGAAGCTGACCAGGTAAGGATGAGCCTTGGCCGAGGTCATTCCTGCCTTCAGCGCGAGGTCGCGCAACAGCATCGGCGCACCTTCTTCGACCAGCGCCACCAATAACTGCCCGCCGACTTCCACCGATTGAATGCCGCGCCGTTCTTTTTTCATTGAAATGCTTTCTTGAAGATCGAGTCGATGCAGGCGATTTTAGCAGCATGGGAATCCATTTAATTATTTACTATTGACAAATGTGTTCATCTAAACCAAACTTCGTTCATATCAAAGCCGTTTGACAATAACAAATACAAAAGCGGCGGCTTGATCAATCAAGGACGGGTCGTCCATGGACGACCGGCACACGGATCAGCGAGGAGACAAAACATGTTCGCCCAGTTCCTGCAATTCCTGTTTTCGGGAATGACGGTCGGCGCTGCCTACGCGCTGGCCGCGCTCGGTTTCGCCATCATCTACAACACCAGCGGCGTGATCAATTTCGCGCAGGGTGAATTCATCATGTTGGGCGGCATGCTGTCGACCGCGCTGCTGGCCGTGGGTCTGCCGTTGCCACTGGCAATTGCGCTGGCGGTCGTTGCTACCGGGGTGGTCGGCCTGATCGTCGAAAAGCTTGCGATCGAGCCTGCCAGGAATGCCGAAGTCGTCACCCTCATCATCATCACCATTGGCGCCTCGCTGACCATTCGCGGGCTGGTGCAGGTCGTCCTTGGCAAAGGCAACCATGCATTGCCTGCCTTCTCCGGCGAGACGCCCATCCAGATCCTGGGCGCGAGCCTGCTGCCGCAAAGCCTGTGGGTGCTGGGCGTGGCGATGGTGATCGTGATCCTGCTCGGCTGGTTCTTCGGCAAGACCGTGCTGGGCAAGGCGATGCTCGCCACGTCCTACAACCGGCTCGCCGCGCAGCTGGTCGGCATCAACACCAGGGTCATCCTGCTGCTGTCGTTCGGCCTGTCGGCGCTGCTCGGCGCCGTCGGCGGCATTCTGGTCGCGCCGATCACCTACACCGCCTACGACGCCGGCATCATGCTGGGCCTGAAAGGTTTTGTGGCCGCGGTGCTGGG
>JAYUWF010000126.1:0-6061 GCA_043753685.1 Herminiimonas sp. | reverse complement strand
CTTTTCAGCCACCACCAACGGATGATCGTCATTGGCGGGCGGCTGCACAATCGTATCGACGGCAATCAACGGCGTGTCCGGTTTCAACTGTGCCATGCAAAACTCCTTTATTGACTCCGGACAATAATATCAAGCTTGACCGAAACTGCACGGTCGATTCGCGACAAACCGGCGGATCGCGAGAAAATCGCAAAAAAAGAGACATAAAAAAGAGACATAAAAAAACCGGTAGCGATGCGTGATGGCAAAACTGCGCCACACTCCATCTCTACCGGCTGCAGCGGGCGCGCTCGGGAAGGAGCGCGCCAGTCACTGCGGAAATAACTGGTTCAGTTCTGGCTTCGAAATTATTTCAAACGCATGTCGTTCTTGACCGACATCACGCCTTTGACGCCACGTGTGACTTCAACGGCTTTCTGTGCTTCGGCTTCCGACGAAACAAAGCCGCTCAACTGAACCACGCCCTTGAATGTTTCGACGTTGATTTCACGTGACTTGAGCATCGGCTCGTTCAGGATGACGGCCTTGATCTTGCCGGTGATGACGGAGTCTTCGACGTAGGCGCCCGTGCCTTCGCTGGTCGGCGTCGAGACGCAGCCAGCCAGTGCGAACAATGCGGTTGCCAAGAATGCGGTAGCAATATTTTTGGATAATTTCATGATGTTTCCCTGGTGTGTGGTTGATTGGATTGACCAGGGTTTCCGGAAAACCCCTAATCGCGCCGTGATATGGTCAATTTCACTGCGCATGACGCAGTCATTGCACCGTAAAATAGGTCGTTCGTGACCTCGGGCAGTGATGCTGCTTGTTTGCGCAACGTCACGGTATCGAGATCCGATGGCACCGTTGTACGCGACCACCTGGCGAGGTTCTGTGCGGTAACGAACTTACTTAAACGGAAAGCCGGTGCACCTTGACACAGCCACACAAGTCGCTTCATGCGTGTCGTACAGACACGACGTTTCGAGAAGTTCCACGACGTGTCAATTACTCAACCCAACGCAGCACGGCTGGTTCCTGCTGTCTACCCGAACAAGCAACAATGGATTTTCTTATCTCTCGCGGCGACCGGCATGTCCAGCATGATCTGCGTTGCCCCTGCGTTGTCGAGCAGCCACTGCGATTGATCCACGCTGGCAGCGCCTCATGCAGGTAGCCGTCATCGGAGGTGGCATCGTCGGTGTCTGCAGTGCTTTTTTCCTGGCCGAAGCCGGGCATGAAGTGGTCGTTCTCGAGAAACAGACCAACGTCGCCGAAGGCGCAAGCTTTGGCAGCAGTGGCATCCTGTCGCCCGCGCATGCGCTGCCGTGGGCCGCGCCAGGCAAGCCGCGGTATCTGCTGAAAATGTTGTTGCGCAATGAAGCATCGATGCGGATCGCGCCACGCCTGGATCCTGGCTTGTGGCGCTGGCTGCGGCGCTGGATGGATGAATGCGACCTGGATCGCTATCGCATCAATCGCGAACGCATGACCCGCGTAGCCAGTTACAGCGCGGCCTTGATGCAGGACCTGCAGGCCAGGTTCGGCTTCGAGTTCGAACGCACCGAGGGCTATCTGCAGCTGTGCCGCAGCGAGCGTGAACTGGAGCAGGCGCGCTTGCTGGAGAGTTTTCTGTCCGAATCCGACGTCGCGCACCGGCTGCTCGATCGCGATGCCGCCGTGGCGATCGAACCGGCGATCGCGCCCAATGCGGCGCTGGCCGGCGCGCTGTACCTGCCGGACGATGCGTCCGGCAATTGCGCGCTGTTTTGCAAGCACTTGCGGATCGCCGCACAGGCGTCCGGTGTGACCTTTCATTTCGGCAGTGAGGTCAGCGCCATCGAACCGGCCGGCCACGTTGGCGCAGGCGCGCTCTATCTGCACATGGGCCAGCAGCGCTTCAACGTCGATGCCGTCGTGCTGGCGGCCGGCGCCGGCAGCGCCGCCCTGCTGGCTCCGCTCGGTCTGCGCATGCCGTTCTACCCGGTGCGCCGCCATGCGGCGACGGCAGCGATTCGCAACTTTGACGATGCGCCCCTGGGCGCGCTGAGCGACCTGTCGAGTCAGGTGTCGATCACGCGCATGGGCACGCGGATCCGGCTGGCCGGTATGGCAGACCTGGGCGCCCGCACCGGGCAGGCGCGGCCGGATGTTGTGCAAGCCCTGCTCAAGGTCGGCCAGGACTGGTTCCCGAATGCTGCGAACTACAATGCCGCCACGCTCTGGAGCAGTGAACTGCCGACCTTGCCGGATGGCCCACCGATCCTCGGAGCGACCCCGGTGCGCAACCTCTACTTGAATATCGGCCATGCCACGCACGGATGGGCCATGGCGGCCGGCTGCGGTCGCGCCATCGCCGACCTGATGTCGGGCCGCCTGCCGGAGATCGACCTGGATGGATTGACGTTGTCGCGCTATGGTTGATCTCACACTTCCCCATGCCGCACCGTCTGGCCTCTATGACCAGGTCCAGTTGCGCGACATCGAACAGCGCGCCCAGGCGCTGCTCGCGCCGCACACACTGATGCGGCGCGCCGGCCAGGCAGCTGCCGACCTCGCTCAGCAACTGGTGGCTCCAACCGGCAGCGCCGTGTCGACCGTACTGATCGTTGCCGGCCCGGGAAACAACGGCGGCGACGCATGCGAATGCGGATTTCATCTCGCGCGCCTGGGCTGGTCGGTGACGCTCTGGATGCCGCTGCCATCGCCTAAGCCTGGACCGGACGCTGCACAGGCGCTGGCGCGCATCCGCGGCTGCATGGTGCGGATCATCGAATCTGCCGATGCGGTCGAATGCGCCGCAAGCACGGCCGAAGTCGCTGCCGAGTTTGCCGCCCAGTCCTGGTCGCTGGTCGTCGACGGCCTGTTCGGGATTGGCCTGACGCGGCCACTGAACGGCGCCCTGCGCGGCGTGGTCGCCACCATGAACGCGATCGCTGCACCCGTGCTGGCGCTCGATGTCCCCAGCGGCTTGAATGCCGACACCGGCGCCATCCCCACGGACGAGAATCAGGCCAGCGTCTGCGTGCGCGCCACCCACACGCTGAGCTTCATCGCCGACAAACCCGGCCTTCACACAGGTGACGGCCGCGATCATGCCGGTCTGGTCAGCGTCGCCAGCCTCGACATCGATCCGGCCCTGCTGCCGCAACCGTATGCCCTGCTGAGTCAGCCGGGCTTGTTCGCAACCGCCGCGAAGCCGCGGGCGCACGCTTCCCACAAAGGCACTTACGGCGACGTCATGATCATCGGCGGCGGCGCCGGCATGGTCGGTGCGGCGCTGCTGGCGGGTCATGCGGCATTGAAGGCCGGCAGCGGGCGGGTGCTGATCGGTTTTGCCGATCGGGCCGATGCGCCGCACTACGATCCGCTGTATCCCGAATTGATGTGCCGCGCCGCTGCCAGCCTGGATTTCAAACAGGCGACGCTTGTCGTCGGACCGGGCCTGGGCATGAATGCGGCCGCTAGTGAACTGGTCATGCGCGCCTGTGCCAGCGATGTGCCGCTGGTACTGGACGCGGACGCCTTGAATCTGGTGGCGGGCTCGGCTGCGCTGGCCGCCGCACTCCAGGCGCGTGCAGGCCGGTCGCTGGCGACGCTACTGACGCCCCATCCGCTGGAAGCGGCGCGTCTGCTCGGCACCACCGCGACAAGGGTTCAAGCCGATCGATTGTCGGCCGCCGGTAGCTTGGCGCGCCGCTTTGGCGCAACCGTTATCCTGAAAGGCTCAGGCACCGTGCTCGCCGACGGTGGCTGGCTGGCGATCAACCCGACGGGCAATCCGGCGCTGGCTACCGGTGGTACCGGCGATGTACTGGCGGGGCTATGCGGTGCGCTGCTGGCCCAGGGCTGGCCACTGCGCGAGGCGGCGCTGGGCGCGGTCTGGATGCACGGGGAAGCCGCCGATCAACTGGTCGCGTCGGGGATCGGTCCGATCGGCGTGACGGCCAGTGAAATCATCGATGCCGTGCGCGCCGTGCTCAATGCACTGGTTCGGATGGCTGGTACGGGGGTACCAGTCTACCGGCGGTGATCGTGATGGTCCGGCTGCACAGCGCGGCGATGCCTGGATCGTGGGTCACCAGCACCAGGGTCGAGCCACGCTCCCGATTCAAGTCGAACATCAGGCGGATCACGGCTTCACCGGTGGCGGCATCGAGACTACCGGTCGGTTCGTCGGCGAACAGCAGCGGCGGTTCGCTCACGAAGGCGCGCGCCAGCGCTACCCGCTGCTGCTCGCCGCCCGACAGGTATTTCGGATAATGCTTCAGGCGCGAGGCCAGGCCGACCCGTGCCAGCATCGCCTCGGCCCGGGCGCCGGCGTCACTGTCGCCGCGCAATTCCAGCGGCAGCATCACGTTTTCCAACGCGGTGAGATGCGGCAGCAACTGGAACGACTGGAACACGAAACCCAGCGAACGCTTGCGCACGCCCGCCCTGCCATCTTCATCCAGCGCGAAGATATCCACGCCATCGAGCCGCACCGTTCCGTCCGAAGGCGTGTCCAGGCCGGCCAGCAAGCCGAGCAAGGTCGACTTGCCCGAACCCGATGCGCCGACGATGGCAAGCGTGGCGCCCTTGGGCACGGTAAAATTGATGTCGTTCAGAATAGTGAGTTCGCCCGTGGCGTCGGTGACACGTTTGCTGAGACCGATCGTTTCGATGGCATAGGACAACGCAAGGACATCAGGCATGCAAAAATTTTTCTCGGGAATATTGAAAACAGCGTTGAAAACACCGTCGGAATCAGCGTTGAATTCGGTGAAGAATTCAGCGTCGAAATCATTGAAAGGCGCCGGCGCCATGCTGCTGGTCGCCGGCAGCATTTGCGCGGGCAGCGCTCATTCTGCATCAAAAACCGTGCTCGTGCTCGGTGACAGCCTGTCGGCGGAATACGGCCTGGCGCGCGGCGCCGGTTGGGTACCATTGCTGGAACAACGATTGCAGGGCGCGCGCATCGATGCTGCCATCGTCAACGCCAGCCTCAGCGGCGAAACCACCAGCGGCGGGCGCGCGCGCCTGCAGCCGCTGCTGGCCAAGCACAAACCCGACATCGTCCTGATCGAGCTCGGCGGCAACGATGCCCTGCGCGGCCTGCCGATCATTTCAACCGAAACCAACCTGCGCGAAATGATCAACGCCGGCAAGAAAGCCAATGCTCAGGTGGTCTTGCTCGGCATGCAGATTCCGCCCAACTATGGCGGCGACTATGCGCAGCGCTTTTCGAACCTGTTTCCGAAGCTGGCCAAGGAAACCCGGGTGTCGCTGGTACCGTTTTTCCTGGACGGCTTGCAGACCCGGCCCGACCTGTTCCAGCAAGACCGGATTCACCCGGTCGCCGCGGCGCAGCCGATGTTGCTCGATAACGTATGGCCGTATCTGCAACCCTTGCTCAAGACAGTGCCGGCGGCGCGCGTTCAATGAAACACCTCGCAGCCGAACAGACCGCCGGGCCAAGCGCGGGGGCAGATGCACGGACAGGTGCAGGCGCAAGCGGGACATCGGATGGCGCCGCCGCGCATGCCGGCCAGAATCGCGCGAAGTATCCGCTGCTGCTCACATTTGGCGAAGTGCTGGAGCGCCTCGATGGTTTCGATACCATCATCGATGTGCGCAGTCCCTCCGAATTCGCGGAAGACCATTTGCCTGGCGCAATCAATTGCCCGGTGCTCGACGACGAAGAGCGCCACCGGATCGGCACGCTCTACAAGCAAGTCAACGCCTTCGAAGCGAAAAAAATCGGCGCTGCGCTGGTGGCGCGCAACATCGGCAGTCAGATCGAGGCGGTGTTTCTCGACAAACCGCGCGATTGGAAGCCGCTGGTGTATTGCTGGCGTGGCGGCAATCGCAGCGGCGCCATGGCGCACATCCTGGCCCGAATCGGCTGGCATGCGATACAGCTCGATGGCGGTTACAAGGAGTTTCGCCGCCATGTCAATGCGGCACTGGCGACGCAGCCTGCCGAATTCCGCTTCCGTGTCATTTGCGGCACTACCGGCAGCGGTAAGAGCCGTCTGCTGCAGACGCTGCGCGCGCGCGGGGCACAAGTACTCGATTTGGAAGAATTGGCGGCGCACCGTGG
>JAYUWF010000125.1:0-1935 GCA_043753685.1 Herminiimonas sp. | reverse complement strand
GCCTGGCCGAGCTGGAATACGCGCTCAATAAAGTCGGTTGCAAGGCCTTGATCGCAATGCCCGAATTCAAGCATAGCAACTATATAGAGATGATCCAGACGGTGGCCCCGGAACTGGCTAGTTGCGAGCCTGGGGCGCTCAATTCCACCCGTCTGTCCGATCTGAAAACCGTAATCCACCTGGGCCAGCAGAACGTCCCCGGCATGCTGCGCTTTGACGATTTCATCGCCCGCGGCGACGCGCAGGATGCGCGGCTGGCGCAAGTCACCGCCACGCTGGATGCCCGCGATCCGATCAACATCCAGTTCACCAGCGGCACCACCGGTTTCCCCAAGGGCGCCACGCTGACGCACCGTAATATCCTCAATAACGGTTTCTTCGTCGGCGAGGAAATGCATCTGACCGGCTCCGACCGGCTGTGCATCCCGGTGCCGCTGTATCACTGCTTCGGCATGGTGCTAGGTAATCTGGCTTGCCTTACGCATGGTGCAACGATCGTGTACCCGAATGACGGTTTCGAGCCGTTGTCGGTATTACAGGCGGTACAGGACGAGCATTGCACTGGCCTGCACGGGGTGCCAACCATGTTCATCGCAATGCTCGATCATCCGCGCTTTGCCGAATTCGATATGTCGACTCTGCGCACCGGCATCATGGCCGGCTCGCCCTGCCCAATCGAAGTGATGAAGCGCGTGGTGCGCGACATGCACATGGAAGAGGTCACAATTGCCTACGGTATGACCGAGACCAGCCCGGTCAGTTGCCAAAGCAATGCCGATACGCCGCTGGAACAGCGCGTGGCCACCGTCGGCCGGGTGCAGCCGCATCTGGAAGTCAAGATTGCCGACCCGGAATCGGGCGCAACCATGGACATCGGCGTCACCGGCGAACTGTGCACCCGCGGCTATTCGGTGATGCATGGTTACTGGGGTGATCCGGAAAAAACCCAGGAGGCGATTGACGCCGACGGCTGGATGCATTCCGGCGACCTAGCCACCATGGACGCGCAAGGCTATGTCAACATCGTCGGCCGCATCAAGGACATGGTGATTCGTGGCGGCGAAAACATTTATCCGCGCGAGATCGAGGAATTCCTCTACCGTCATCCGGCGATTCAGGATGTGCAAGTGGTCGGTGTACCGGACGTGAAATATGGCGAAGAACTGTGCGCCTGGATTGTGCTGCGGCCCGGAGAGCGCCTGGATGAAGCGACATTACGGGCTTTCTGCGACGGCCAGATTGCTTATTACAAAGTGCCGCGTTACATGCGCTTCGTCGATGCGTTCCCGATGACCATCACCGGCAAGGTGCAGAAATTCAAGATGCGCGAAATAATGAAAGAAGAACTCAAACTGGACGATTCCAAAACCGCCTGATTCGCGTAGGGCGGGTGTAACCCGCGCTGAATAGATACAACACAAGAGACATAAAAAAGGATGCGGCAATGCCCCAACTGACAAGCACACTGAATACCCGTTCGGACGATTTCAAGGCCAATGTGGCCGCGATGCAGATCATCGTCGATGACCTGAAAGCCAAGGTCGCCAAAATTGCCGAAGGCGGCGGCGAAGCGGCACGCAAGAAACACATCGCCCGCGGAAAATTACTGCCCCGCGAGCGGGTTCAGATGCTGCTCGATCCGGGCACGCCGTTCCTGGAATTCTCGCAACTGGCCGCGTTCGACATGTACCACAATGCCGCGCCGGCGGCCGGCGTGATCACCGGCATCGGCCGCGTGGCCGGGCAGGAATGTGTGATTGTCTGCAACGACGCCACCGTCAAGGGCGGCACTTATTACCCGATCACGGTCAAGAAACATTTGCGGGCGCAGGAAATTGCCGAGCAAAACAAGCTGCCGTGCATTTATCTGGTGGACTCGGGTGGCGCCAACCTGCCGAATCAGGACGAGGTGTTTCCCGATCGCGACCACTTCGG
>JAYUWF010000124.1:0-1938 GCA_043753685.1 Herminiimonas sp. | reverse complement strand
ACAAAGGCGACAGCGATTTTTCCGCTTTCATGTCGGTCTGGTTCTTTGAGGAGCAGAAGCATTCGCTGGTGCTGATGGAATACCTGCGCCGCTTCCGTCCCGAAATGGTGCCGACCGAGGAAGAGCTGCACAACGTACGATTCGAATTCGATCCGGCGCCACCGCTGGAGACGCTGATGATGCATTTCTGCGGCGAGATCCGGCTCAATCACTGGTACCGCTGCGCCTCCGACTGGCACACCGAACCGGTCATCAAGCAGATCTACAAGATCATCAGCCAGGACGAGGCACGCCACGGCGGCGCCTACCTGCGCTACATGAAAAAAGCCCTGGGCGAAGTCGGCGACACGGCGCGCGCCGCATTCGCCAAGATCGGCGTGCTGATGGCGTCGGCGCGGCGTACCGAAAAGCCCCTGCATCCCACCAATCTGCACGTCAACCAGGCGCTGTTCCCGAACGACACGGTACAGTCACGGCTGCCGGACCCGGACTGGCTGGAAGCCTGGCTGGACGGCCAGATCAAGTTCGACAGCGAATGGGAAAAGAAAGTGGTCGACCGCATCCTGCACAATCTGTCGCTGCTGTTCGAACGGACCTTCAACACGGTCCAGGAGCTGAACCGCTATCGCAAGGAAGTCGTCAACCGCATCGCGCTGCAGCCGGTCTGACACGCCTGCTCCGCTTGCCGAACAAAGCCGCACCGCCCCTGGACGCTGCGGCTTTTTCAATGCCAATTGCACGACGAACCCGGGCGTTTTCAGCCCTGAACCTCACTACACGATCCCATGCCCAGCTTCGAAGAAAAAATCTGTGAACGCGCCGAACTGGCGGCACGCATGGCACGGCTGCCGGCGCCGGTCGTGCTGACCAACGGCGTCTTCGACATCCTGCATCGGGGTCACGTGACGTACCTGGCCCAGGCGCGCGCACTCGGCGCCTCGCTGGTGGTGGCGGTCAACACCGATGCCTCGGTCAAGCGTCTTGGCAAGGGCGACGACCGGCCGATCAATACCTGCGCCGACCGCATGGCGGTACTGGCGGCACTGGAAGCGGTCAGCCTCGTGGTCGCCTTCGAGGAAGATACCGCCACGGCGGTCGTCACGGAAGGCCGGCCGCACATCTATGCCAAGGGCGGCGATTACGTCATGAGTGCAATTCCTGAAGGACAGGCGGTAATGGCCTACGGCGGCCAGGCGACGGCCATCGATTTCCAGCATGACCGCTCGACCACCCGATTGTTGTCGAAGGTGCGCGGTATGGCAGCCAGCGACAAAGCCAGCGACAAAGCCAACGACAAAGGCGAAAAACCGTGAGTACATCGATGCAGTCGGCAGCCCATGTGCCTCTGGCGGAAGTGACCCGTGGCGAGGAGGTCGAATCGCTGCACGCCGGTTCGGTGGCGGTGGTCGATACCCGTGGCCGGATTCTGTATGCGGCCGGCGACCCGGAGTGCCTGACCTTTACTCGCTCGACCATCAAGCCGTTTCAGGCGGCGCCGTTCATCGCCGCTGGCGGCGCTGCGCGCTTCGGACTGGACTCGCGCGAAATGGCGCTCCTGTGCGCCAGCCATTCCGGAGAGAAGATGCATGTGCACGCAGTCGAATCGATCCTGGCGAAGGCTGGTTGCGAGGAGAGACAACTCGGCTGCGGCTGCCATGTACCGTTGCGCTACAGCCTGGAAGCGCTGCCGCCGCCGGGCGCCGTCTTTACTCAGGTGCATCACAACTGCAGCGGCAAGCATTCCGGCTTCCTGGCGGCGTGCGTGCAGCACGGCTGGCCGACGGCTGACTACCTGAATCCGGGGCATCCATTGCAACAGGCGGTGCGGCGCAGTGTCGCCCATTTTGCGGGGATGCCCGAAGCAGAACTGAAGCTGGGCATCGACGGCTGTTCCGCGCCCAACTATGCGATGCCGCTGTCGCGCCTGGCGCTGTCGTA
>JAYUWF010000123.1:0-6099 GCA_043753685.1 Herminiimonas sp. | reverse complement strand
TCAGCAAACCGGTGAAGGTGCGCGACGAATTACCGGTGAAGTTGATCTTGTAACGCGCCTGCATCAGGTCGTTGACCTGCTTAATCAACGGATTGGTGTTGGCAAGATCGAGCGACCAGACTTCGCGGGTGATGATGAATTCCGCATCCTTGCCGAGCGACTTGATGAATTCCGAATCGGTGAAGCCGGAATTATTCGCCAGGATCATGTCCGGTGAAAAGCCCAGCTCCTTGTACGTCTTCATCGCCATGATGGCGTCGCCGAGGTACGACGATTGCATGACGACCTGCGGATTGCCCGACTTGAGCAACTGTACCTCCGAGGTCAGCTGGGTCGTCTTCTGAGGATAGGAAACGCTCTTGACGACCGTGATGCCCTTGTCGGCCGAGAGCTTGGTTTCGAGCTTGGTGGTCTCGTTGCCCCACTGCGTATTTTCGTTGAACAGAGCGACCTGCTTGACCTTGATGCCCTTCTTGGCTTCCAGGTCGGCGTAGAACTGATAGAAATTCTGGACGAACAGATCGTCATGCGGCGTGGTGCGGAAGAACCACTTGAAGCCGCGCCCGGTAAGCGACGCCGACGACGACTCGGCATTCAGGAAAGGAATTGCATAGCGCTGCGCGACCTGGCTGGCGGTCTGCGTGACGTTGCTGTTATAGGCGCCCATGACGGCGACGACCTTTTCCTGCGTGATCAAGCGTTCGGTCTCGGATGCGCCCACCTGCGGATTGCCCTGGTGGTCGCCGAAGACCAGCTTGATCTTGGCGCCCTTCAGGTTCGGCAAGCCGCCGCCGGCGGAGAACGGCAGGTTCGGAATGTTCTTGGCACCGTTGTTGATGATGTCGGTCGCCAGTTCCAGCGCGTTCTTCATTTCCGCGCCGGTCGATGCACCCGGGCCGGTCAATGGATAGACCACGCCGATCCGGATTTCCTGCTGCGCATGGGCTGCCACGGAAACCGTGAACCCGAGGGATAGACCCAGTTGCATCAACCGCTTGAATGACCCTGTGACCATGATGAGGCTCCGTCTTATTAAATACTTCATTGAGGGGAAATACGGGGGGGGACTACGGCTTCTGCGACCCTGCGACTTTTGACTACGTTGACGATATGTCGATAAAAAGTCAATAAATTATAGTGTATTTCATATTCAACACAACTACAATATTGCCACGAAATGAAATATTGTTCCGCTGTTTTGCTGATTCGCTGTAGACATTCATGACGTGTCTTTGCCGCGCCCGCCCATAGAAAGGTGTACTTCCGTGACCCAAAAAAATGCAGAGCAACCGATCAAGCCCGACCCCCGCTGGCAATTCTGGATCGATCGCGGCGGCACCTTTACCGATATCGTCGCGCGGCGGCCGGACGGCTCGCTCCTGACGCACAAGCTGCTGTCGGAGAATCCGGAACAGTATGCCGACGCCGCCGTGGCCGGCATTCGCCGCCTGCTCGAACTCGCACCGTCCGAGCCGATCTCGTCGCAACTGGTCGCTGCCGTCAAGATGGGCACGACAGTTGCCACCAACGCCCTGCTGGAGCGCAAGGGCGCCCGCACCGCGCTGCTGATCACCAAGGGTTTCCGCGATGCGCTGCGCATCGCCTATCAGAACCGGCCACGCCTGTTCGACCGCCATATCGTCCTGCCCGAGCTGCTCTATGAAAAGGTCATCGAGGTGCACGAGCGGGTCAGTGCGCAGGGCGAAGTAATCGAACGGCTGGATGAAGCAGACGCCGCCCGCTCCTTGCGTGCCTTGCATGAAGGAGGTTTTCGGTCCGTCGCAATCGTCCTGATGCACGGCTACCGGTTTACCGAACACGAGGAAATCATCGGCCGCCTGGCAAGGGAAATCGGCTTCACCCAGGTGTCGGTCTCGCACAAGGTCAGCCCGCTGATGAAACTGGTCTCGCGTGGCGACACGACGGTCGTCGACGCCTACCTGTCGCCGATCCTGCGCGGGTATGTCGACCAGGTCGCCAGTCACATGGATGGCGTACGCCTGCTCTTCATGCAGAGCAATGGGGGATTGACCGACGCCCATCGGTTTCAGGGCAAGGATTCCATCCTCTCCGGGCCGGCCGGCGGCATCGTCGGCATGGTGCGTACCGCAAAAACCGCCGGTTTCGATCGCATCATCGGCTTTGACATGGGTGGCACCTCCACCGATGTCTCGCATTACGCCGGCGAGTTCGAGCGCCAGTTCGAAACGCAGGTGGCCGGCGTGCGCATGCGTGCGCCGATGATGAGCATTCATACGGTCGCCGCCGGCGGCGGTTCGATCCTGCACTTCGACGGCACACGGCTGCGGGTCGGACCGGACAGCGCCGGCGCCAATCCGGGACCGGCGTGTTACCGGCGCGGTGGTCCACTCGCGGTCACCGATTGCAATGTCATGCTGGGTAAAATCCAGCCGGCATTTTTTCCGAACATGTTCGGCCCGCGTGCCGACAAAGCGCTCGATCGTGCAACGGTGCAGCAAAAATTCAACGCCCTGTCCGACGAGATCTTTGCGGCGACCGGGCAGCGCCGCACGCCGGAAGAAGTCGCCGAAGGCTTCATCGAAATCGCGGTGGGCAACATGGCCAATGCCATCAAGTTCATCTCGGTGCAGCGCGGCCACGACGTGACCGAATATACCCTGAGCACGTTCGGCGGCGCCGGTGGCCAGCATGCCTGCCTGGTCGCCGATGCGCTGGGAATGACCCGCGTGTTCGCGCATCCCTTGGCGGGCGTCCTGTCGGCATATGGCATGGGACTGGCAGACCAGTCGGCGATGCGCGAGCAAGCGGTCGAACTTGTTTTGAAGGATGCAGTCATGGATACGCTGGCTGCGCGTCTGCAGACGCTCTCCGGCGATGCGCGCGAAGACCTGATCGCGCAAGGCGTGCTGCCCGAGCAGATCGAGGTCATCGAACGCGTGCACCTGCGATACGACGGCACCGACTCCGTGATCGTGGTGCCCTTCGCCACTGCCGACATCATGGCCGCCCAATTTGAAGTGGCTTACAAGAAGCGCTACTCTTTCCTGATGCACGACAAGCCGCTGGTGGTCGAGGCAATTTCAGTCGAAGTCATCGGTGTCTCGGGCGAGACGGCGGAAGTTGCGACAGCACTGCCACCGCGCGCCAGCCCGTTGCAACCCGCGCAAACCGTACGGCTGTTCTCCGGCGGCCAGTGGCATGACACCGCGCTGTATCTGCGCGACGACCTGCGCCCCGGCGACCGCCTGCGCGGACCAGTCATCATCGCCGAGAAAAACGCCACCAATGTGGTCGAACCCGGCTGGGAAGCCACCGTCACGCCACTCGACCACCTGGTCTTCGAACGGATCGAAGCGCGCCGCCATCGGGTCGCCATCGGCACCACCGCCGACCCGGTCATGCTGGAAGTCTTCAATAACCTCTTCATGAGCATCGCCGAACAGATGGGCCTGCGCCTGCAGAACACGGCGGTATCGGTCAACATCAAGGAACGGCTGGATTTTTCCTGTGCGCTCTTCAATGCGCAGGGCGATCTGGTGGCGAATGCGCCGCACATACCGGTACACCTGGGCTCGATGGGCGAAAGCATCCGCACCATCATCCGCGAGAACGCCGGCAAGATGGTGCCGGGCGATGTCTATATGTTGAACGACCCTTATCACGGCGGCACCCACCTGCCCGACATCACGGTCATCACGCCGGCCTTCGACCGCGCCGGTCGCGAGATCCTGTTTTACGTCGGTTCGCGCGGCCACCACGCCGATATCGGTGGCATGACGCCCGGCTCGATGCCGGCCGACAGTACGGTGGTGGAGGAAGAAGGCGTCCTGATCAACAACTTCCACCTGGTGCATGCCGGGCGCTTCCTGGAAGACGAAACGGTGGCGCTGCTGTCGTCCGGCCGCTACCCCGCCCGCAACATCCGCCAGAACCTGGCCGACCTGCAAGCCCAGGTGGCCGCCAACCAGAAAGGCGTCGACGAACTGCTCAACATGGTCGACCACTTCGGACTCGATGTGGTGCATGCCTACATGCGTCACGTGCAGGACAATGCCGAGGAAGCGGTGCGACGCGTGATCTCGGCCCTGAAGGACAGCCGCTACACGTACCGCATGGACAACGGCGCCGTGATCGAGGTCGCGATCCGGGTCAACCACGAAGCACGCACCGCCGACATCGACTTCACGGGCACTTCGCCGCAATTGAAAGACAATTTCAATGCGCCGAGTGCGATCTGTATGGCCGCAGTCTTGTATGTGTTCCGTACTTTGATCGACGATGAGATTCCGCTGAACGCCGGTTGCCTGAAGCCGCTCAACGTGATCATTCCACCGGGCTCGATGCTCAATCCGCATTATCCGGCGGCGGTCGTGTCGGGCAATGTGGAAACCTCGAGCTGCATCACCAACGCACTCTACGGTGCACTGGGTGTGCTGGCGTCGGCGCCCGGCACCATGAACAATTTCACGTTCGGCAATGAGCAGTATCAGTACTATGAAACGATCTCGGGCGGCTCCGGCGCCGGTGACGGCTTCGATGGCACGGACGTGGTGCAGACCCACATGACGAATTCGCGCATGACCGATCCTGAAGTGCTGGAATGGCGCTACCCGGTGCGCCTGGACAGCTATGAAATCCGCGAAGGCTCGGGCGGCATCGGCGCCTGGCACGGCGGCTGCGGCGGCATCCGGAAAGTGCGTTTTCTGGAAGCGATGACGGCCTCGATCCTGT
Organism: Herminiimonas sp.; assembly: GCA_043753685.1. Taxonomy (GTDB): domain Bacteria; phylum Pseudomonadota; class Gammaproteobacteria; order Burkholderiales; family Burkholderiaceae_D; genus JANXSS01. The sequence continues at coordinate 1,386 of JAYUWF010000123.1, read as the reverse complement.
CGAACAACCGGATCGTGCCGCCGTTTGGCATGGACGGCGGCGGCCCGGGCCGCTGCGGTCGCAATTCCGTGGTCCGTGCGAATGGCACGATTGAGGCGCTCGGCTTCGTGGCCAGCACCGAGATGGCGCCGGGCGACGTATTCGTGATCGAAACGCCGGGTGGCGGTGGATTCGGTAAAAGCCTGGCTTGAACATCGCAGTTTTTGCTACCGGTTTGGCACCGGTGCAAGAAGTCGATGTCGGGCCGACGGTACATCCGTCGGCCCGAAGTCGACTCTCAGGACTTCAACGACGCCATGTCGATCACGAACCGGTACTTCACATCGCTTTTGAGCATCCGCTCGTAGGCCGCATCGATGTCCTGAATCCGGATCATCTCGATGTCCGACGTCAATCCATGCTCGGCGCAGAAGTCCAGCATTTCCTGCGTCTCCTTGATGCCGCCGATCAGCGACCCGGCCAGATGACGTCGCTTCATGATCAGGTTGAAGACTTGCGGCGACGGATGCGGCGTGGCAGGTGCGCCGACCAGGGTCATCGTACCTTCGCGCTTCAACAGCACCAGGAATGCGTCCAGGTTGTGTGGCGCCGCGACGGTGTTGAGGATGAAGTCGAAGCTGTTGGCATGTTCCGCCATCTGCGCTGCATCCTTGGAGATCACCACTTCGTCGGCGCCCAGGCGCAGGCCATCTTCCCGCTTGCCTGGCGAAGTGGTGAACAGCACCACGTGCGCGCCCATCGCGTGCGCGATCTTCACGCCCATGTGGCCCAGGCCGCCGAGCCCGACGATACCAACCTTCTTGCCGGGACCGGCATTCCAGTGACGCAGCGGTGAATAGGTCGTGATGCCGGCGCACAGCAGCGGCGCTGCGGCGGCCGGGTCGAGCTTGTCGGAGATATGCAAGACGAATTTTTCATCGACCACGATCTTGTCCGAATAACCGCCGTAGGTGATGCCGCCGGTGTGCTTGTCCGGGCTGTTGTAGGTACCGGTGAAGCCAGTCTCGCAGTACTGTTCCAGGCCTTCGGCACAACTGGCGCAGGTCTGGCAGGAATCGACCATGCAACCGACACCGACGGTCTGGCCGACGGTAAAATTTTTCACATGGGCGCCGACCTGCACCACGCGGCCGACGATTTCATGACCGGGTACGCACGGAAAGACCGTGCCTTCCCATTCGGCCCGCGCGGTGTGGAGGTCGGAATGACAGACGCCGCAGAACAGGATGTCGATGACGACGTCGTGCGCAGTCGGTTCACGGCGTTGAAAAGCGAAAGGTGCGAACGGTGCATCGGCGGCGTGCGCCGCGAAAGCGGAAGCTGGGAGCATGGGAATTCCTTCGGAAGACTGTGGGAGGGCCGGTCGTTATTCGATTGATAACGAAC
>JAYUWF010000122.1:0-6100 GCA_043753685.1 Herminiimonas sp. | reverse complement strand
GAAATCTATGCAAAACCGGAGCGCCAGGCCGACTTGGCGATCCTGCATCAGCGGCTGCGTACCATGTTCGCAGGCCAGCGGGTATTGGAAATTGCTTGCGGAACGGGTTACTGGACCGCCGACCTTGCAGCTTCGGCAGAGCAGGTGCTGGCCACCGACATCAACCCGGAAGTCATCGAGGTGGCGCGCGCCAAACAGCTGCCGGCGGACAAAGTGGAATTTGCCCTGGCGGATGCCTTTTCACCCGGCGTGGCTGACGGGTGCAATGCCTGTTTTGCCGGCTTCTGGTGGTCGCATGTCGGGCGCGAGCGGCAGGTGGAATTCCTTACCGGCCTGCGTCAGTGCCTGGCGCCAAATGCACAGCTGGTAATGATCGACAATATATATGTCGAAGGCAGCAGCACGCCGATTGCCCGTACCGATGCGCATGGCAATACTTATCAGATTCGCCGTTTGCCAGATGGCGAGCGCTATGAAGTGCTGAAGAATTTTCCGACCGATAGCACGCTGCGCAAACGGCTTTCCGGTCATCTGAAAGACATCCGCATCGAGCGGCTGGAACACTACTGGATGCTGAGCGGGCGTTTCAAATAATCTAGCAGTCTGCTAAATGCCGCACGATGCAGTCAGGTTAGCTGACATGGCGCATCGCGACTTGGCAATTACATTTAACCGCTCAACCTTTTATCGGAAAGCACTCACACGGATGAAACTGGCAACCTTAAAAGACGGTACCCGGGACGGTCAGCTGGCCGTCGTCTCGCGCGACCTGAAGACCGCCGTGCTCGCCGACGGCATCGCACCGACCTTGCAGCGGGCACTGGACGACTGGTCCTTCATTGCGCCGCAGCTGGAAGATCTGTCGGCTCGATTGAACGATGGCAGTGCCCACCGCAGCTTCGCCTTCGATCCGACGCGCTGCATGGCGCCGTTGCCACGCGCTTACCAGTGGGCCGACGGTTCGGCCTACGTCAATCACGTCGAACTGGTACGCCGGGCCCGCAATGCCGAAATGCCCGCCTCGTTCTGGACCGAGCCGCTGATGTACCAGGGCGGTGCGGACGATTTCATCGGTGCGACCGACGACATCGTGCTGGCCTCGGCCGAATGGGGCATCGATTTCGAGGGAGAAGTGGCCGTCATCACGGATGACGTGGCGATGACTGCAGGTGCGGAACAGGCGGCGGCACGTATCCGGTTGCTGATGCTGGTCAACGATGTCTCGTTGCGCAATCTGATTCCGGCAGAGCTGGCAAAGGGATTCGGCTTCGTGCAATCGAAACCGGCATCAAGCTTTTCGCCGGTGGCCGTCACGCCCGACGAACTCGGCGACGCCTGGCAGGAGGGGAGAGTGCATCTAGCTTTGCGCACCACCTGGAACGGCCTGCAGGTCGGCGCGCCGGACGCCGGCGTCGACATGGTCTTCAGTTTTCCACAGCTGATTGCCCACCTGGCCAAGACCCGCAACGTGCGCGCCGGCTCGATCATCGGCTCCGGCACGGTATCGAACAAGGATGCGACAAAGGGCTATACCTGCATCGCCGAAAAGCGCTGCCTGGAAATGATCGCCGACGGCGAAGCCAAGACGCCGTTCATGCAGTTCGGCGACACGATTCGCATCGAGATGATGGATGCGGCAGGCAAATCGATTTTTGGTGCGATCAACCAGAAAGTACTGCAGCACGTGATGGAAGCAGCTGGTCGAAAGACGCGAGCTTGAGGCACGAACGGATCATCGGCGCACGGGTGCGCCGGCGACCCTGCCTGTCGAAATGGATTCTCAGGTCGCGATCCGCTCGGTAGAGGCGCAGCCACCCAGCAGGAACGACAGTCCGATCACCAGCACCAGCTCGCCCTCGGCCGAACGCGCAGTGCCGGCAATGCCCGGTACCGTGATCGCCGTCATCGGCTTGATCACCAGGTCGGCCGTGCCGTCGACGGCTTCCACCGCCAGGATGTAGGGGTTTGGTGCGGCCATGACGATGCCGACCCGCTCGTTGCACGGCTCATAGCCCAGTACTGCCGCCAGCGACAATACCGGCAATGGCCGGCCCTGGTCGCGCAGCACCGGCGCGCCACCGACTTCGGAGAACACGGCCGGCAATTCCACTACCCGCTGCACCACCGCCATCGGCATTGCCAGGGCGGCGCCGGCGGTATGCACCAGCATGGTCGGCACGATCGACAGTTCGATCGGCAAGCGGATCGAAAACCGCGTTCCCTTGCCGAGCACCGAATCGATGCGGATCGAGCCACGGTGCTTTTCCACCGCGGTCTTGACCACGTCCATGCCGACGCCGCGCCCGGAGACGCTGGAGGCGACTTCCTTGGTCGAAAAGCCCGGCAGGAACACCAGTTGAAATGCTTCGTCGTTGCTCTGCGCCTGGGTGTCGTTGATCAGGCCCTTGGAGATCGCTTTCTTGCGCAATTCATTCGGGTCCATGCCCTTGCCGTCGTCCGACAACTCGATCATGACGCTGCTGGCTTCCTGCCAGGCTTTCAGGTTGATGACCGACTTGACCGGCTTGCCAGCCGTCGCCCGGTCGGCACCGCTTTCGATGCCGTGATCGAGCGCGTTGCGCAGCATGTGCACCAGCGGATCATAAAGGCTGTCGACCACGACCCGGTCGACTTCGGTCTCGGCCCCTTCGATCATCAGTTCGACTTCCTTGCCCAGGTCCTTGGCCAGCTCGCGCACCAGGCGCGGGAATTTCTGAAACAGGCGGCCCACCGGTTGCATCCGCGTCGACAACGTCGCCCGCTGCAATTCGGTCGAATAGCGTGACGCCCGGTTCAGGGTTTCCGACAGGGCTGCCATCAACGCAGCGGCACCCCCTTCGAACTGGAACTGTCCCAGTTTTTCGAGCAGTACGGCGGCCTGGTTGGCAGCCTGCACCGATTCGCCGGCGACTTCCAGCAGCGCGTCGAGCTTGACGGCGTCGACCCGGATGCTGTCTTCCTTGACCGGGGCAGAGACTGCGCGCGGCGCCTCGGCCGCGCGGGCGGCTGCAGCGCTTGCAGGGACAGCAACCGGGGCACCAGCGGCCGGCGCCGGCGCGGCTGCAGCCGCAACGGCAGAATTCGCCAGCGTCGATGCAGCGCTCGGAGTACTGGCGTTGTAATGCGCGACGTGTTCATCGCGGGCGGCACTCGGCGGCACCACGACCAGGTACAAGGCGACCCAATCCGGTATGGCGCCGGAGGCTACCGGTAACGGTGCGCCGGCCGGGGCAGGCGCTGCTTCGGTGGCCACGGGTGCAGCCACCGCAACAGCCACCGCAGCCACCGCAGCGGCAGGTATCGCTGGTGCCGCCGCCTTGCCTTCGATGGCATGGGTCAGGATGTCTTCCAGCGAATTCGGCATCGGTGCCAGGGAAGAGGGATCGGCGCCGTTGGCCAGTTCGGTCAACTGGTCGGCCACGAAACCGCTGGCCTGCAGCGCTGCCTCGATCGCGATCGGCGTGACGGGTGCGGCGCCGGTACGCAATGCATCGAACAGGTTCTCGGTCAGGTGACAGGCCGATACCATCGCCGGCAGGTTCATGAAACCGGCGCCGCCCTTGATGGTGTGGAACGAGCGGAACACGGCATTGAGCGTATTGAGGTCGCCCGGATTGCGCTCCAAGGTCAGCAGATGTTCTTCCACGTTGGTCGCCAGCTCGAGCGCCTCGACCACGAAATCCTTGAGCATGTCGTCCATCAGAAACCCAGGCTTTCCAGCAGATCGTCGACACCGTCCTGCGCCATGGCCGTGCCGACCAGCGACGGCCCGTTCATCAGCTCGGCTTCTTTTGGCTCGGCCGGTTGCATCGCGGCCTTCAGTTCGGCCGGTGCATTGTCACGCAGCAGTTGCGCAAGTTCCTTTTCGGCGGTGTGGGTGATGATGACGATTTTCTTGATCAGCTGGCCGGTGATGTCCTGGAAATCCTGGGCCATCATGATTTCCAGAAGGCGGGCTTTTTCGGCATCCGTGGCTTCCATGACTGTGCTGGCGAACTGGCGCGAATCGCCTGCCAGCGCCTTGAATTCCTCGACCGAGAGCTTGCCGTCGAACAGGTCGGACCAGCGGGCGTCCATGTCCTTGGCTTGTTTGGACAGCACATCCTGTGCCGGCATGCCGATATCGATCGCGTTGAGCACCTTGTTGGCCGCTTGCTCGGTGAGCGAGGCGACATATTCGAGGCGGTCCTTGGCGTCAGTAATTTCGGTCGCCACGCTCGACAGCGAGCGGTCGTAGCCAAGTTCGCGCAAGGAGTCATGCAACAAGCGGACGATGCCGCCAAGGCGTGCGAACATCGGCTTGCCGGACTGATCGTATTCCACTGCTTCGCTTTCCGGTGCAGCGGCACTGTCAGCGGCTGCTGCCGGGGGCGCTGATGCTACCGGCTGGGGTGCGATGGATGCTGCCGGTACCGCAGCGGGCGGGGTTGTTGCCGTATCGCGTTGTGCCGAAATTTCATCGAAGAGTGCATCAAAGTCATCGTCGCTGCCAGCCATATCGCACCATCTCCAGAATGAATTTTCGTGATTGCAGGAGCAAGCCCGGGCCCGGGCACCCCATGTTTTCTATAAGCAATAGTAACCAACATTGCGGTACCCGCCTAGCAATTCGACACAGCCGCGCCGCCTCCGCGCAACAAGTTCACAACAACACTGGTTTTAGCGCGCAAAGCCCGTGCACGACCCGGGTGAAAGTTGCCGCAGTCCTGGCCGGATCGCCGTTGGCGACGATCGAAACGCTCACGAACGTGGCAAATTCGCAATCAGTGCCAGGGTCGCTTCGAACAGCGGTTGTCCCGGTCCGGCCAGCGCGTCGCAAATGGTCAGGTGATTCGCCTGCGGCAGGGCGATGTCTTCGACGTGCGTGGCCTTCCACACCGAGCCTAGGAGTGCGTTCTGACGCTTGAATTCATCCGACTCAAGGCCACCGACGGCGGTGATGAAGGGTGTCGGGTGTACCTGCGGCATGGTTGCCGGCGACAGCGGGCCGATACGCTCCGGCGTCAGTTGAAGATCATCATTGACGAATGCCGCATGCTGCACCGGCGCCAGATCGTAGATACCGGAAAACAGCACGCCGCCCTTGACCAGGTCGCGCGGCAGATCCGGTTCATACGCCGACCATTCCGCCGTCATCATCATGGCTGCAAGGTGCGCGCCGGCGGAGTGCCCCGCGACCACGATGCGCGATACATCGGCGCCGTGGCGGCCGGCATTGCGGTACAGCCAGGCCAGCGCCCGCACCTGCTGCAAGGTGATGTCTTCGATGCTTGCAGCCGGCGCCAGGGTGTAGTTGGTCAGCGCCACGTTGACGCCGGCTGCGGCAAACGCCGGCGCCAGGAAGGAAAAATCGGACTTGTCGAGCGAGCGCCACCAGCCGCCATGGATAAAGACCAGCAGCGCGCCGCCGGCACGAGCGGCCGGGAAAAAATCCAGCCGCTCGTCAGGCTCGTCGCCGTACTGCAGATCGTACAAACCCAGCGTGGCGCTGCGCACCTGGGCCGACTGGCGCGCCCAGCGTTCGAAAATCTGAGGATGGTCTGGAATGCCGGCGCGGGCATTGTATTGGGTGCTGTAGTACTCGGGGAGGAATGCGGGATCGGAAGCGGTCATTGGAAGTCGCGGCGTTAAAAATGGAGCGTTTAGTGTAGGACGTTTGCGGGCCTGCGCAAAGCGTGGCAGTGTGATTCCGGCACGCGGATTTCACGCTGGCGCGAGCTGCCTTCAACGTTGCGAAATTGACCTCGCGATGACATCCCGACTACACTAGCGGGGTTTTGGTGCCCGCGCATCGTTCAGATGCGCAGTTAAACGGGAAACACGAGGCGAGGAAAGTCCTCTCTAACGTGTGCTGCCCCCGCAACGGTAAGCAAGCGTATGGCATCGCCATACCGGCCGCGTCTCAATACCACTGTGCAGGTTCGCATGGGAAGGTGACACGGTTTGACTTGTGAGCCCGGATACCGGCCAGAACAGGTGGGAGCGATGTGCCCGGCCGCGAGCCGGGCCGTCGCTCCTGATTGATTCCGCCTGCGGGGAAGCTGGCGGGATACTCCTTTTCCGGGTTAATCATCATGTTCAATAATCTTGCGCACGCCTC
>JAYUWF010000121.1:0-6117 GCA_043753685.1 Herminiimonas sp. | reverse complement strand
GCCCGGCTGCTGGCGGAGCGTTCCACCTGGGCTTTGCCGGCGCGATTCCGGCATGCGAACCGTCAGCAGCACTGTTCGGCTGACGTCCTGCCCGATGTGCCATTTTAAGGAATGGGATATCTGGCTATGGAAAAAGGAACGGTAGGGAAGTGCTCGACCTGCTTGGAGAATTGGATGGTAATCCAGCTCCGACTGAGGCACCCGAGCCGTTGCCAGGTGGGCAAGTCGGAAATGGCGCTGGCAAACTCGGTTCTGGATGTCTGGTTGTGCTGATGTGGTTGCCCATGTGGATATCCTATCTGCGGACATGGCGGGAAAATGCCCTCCGCCATCAGCCTAAATCGGCACCTCATCCCTTGTTTTGATTTCAAATAATGCTTTAATTTATTGCAACATTTTGTCCGCAAACAGGCGCTGGGTCTCCTATATTGGGTGCACTCTTTAGCTGCGTAGCATCATGAACTGCAAGCGCGGTGAGCCCGGGTTAACCTGAAATGCCTGCCCCATCCGCGACAAGCCAGGAATTTTCGCCCGCCTACGAAGCTCGACGTTGAATTTTATGCGGCGCACTTGGACCTGACCAACGTACGGTGTGCTGACAACGTCCCTGGCCGCTAATTTCGGTAGTTCTTGGATGTCAAATCATGGTCAATCTGCTGGAATGAATTGACATAGACGGACGATGATTCTGGCATCATCAGAAAACTCTTTTTTCGATAAAAAGTTGTCTTCGTTTTTAAAGAACTCCAGATCGATCGCTTGTCTTGGCGTGATGCGATCACTTGGAGCGACTTGCATCAGCAAATCCGAGACGTCTTTAAGACATGCGGCTTGTCCGATTTCTTCCCGATTCCGCACGAGGGTCGCGGACCGGCTGGAAAGATGCACGAGTGTCGACCTGAGCTCCAGAATTCTCTGCATTAACGCAGGGCCTCGCGTTCTTGCATACTCCCCTTCCAGATCGATCAGTTGTGCCTTCGCGTGTTGCTGCTGCGTCGCCAGTAGTGTGTCCGCACGGCTGTGACCTGATATCTGACGTAAAGAAAGTCCCATTGCATATCCATCGCCTTTCTCGGCATCGTAAGGAGAAAAGTACGAAATTTTTCGGGGGCTGGCTTCAGGGGGTCTATAGAACGGTGTTCCGCCCCGCAGGCTTTGAACCTTGAGCTTGTCTCTGATCACGTCGATATCGATGAGTTTCGCGCTCACCGTGCCATCCGGAGACTGTGTCAAGACGATGTTCTGAGGCTTGATGTCGTTATGCGTGAATTCAATGCCGTGCAGCCTGCAGAGGGCGTGCAGGATTTCCCTGGCCAGCGTGTTACGGAATTTCAGAATTTTTTGACTGTCGTTCAAAGGAAAATCTGGAAGTGCGAACAATTCCTTGCCATTGTGGCGATGAATTTCATTTGGCAGTCCTGCCGTGGACCCAGTGTGTGTCTTACCGTACTGCTCGGCGTAATCTGCGAGTACTTGGAGCCCTGCATTGGATAACTCGCTGCTTGCAGTTTTCCCCTCGAAATGGGCGCCAGCGAAGTTCAAGCCTTCATAAATGTTTTCGACCGCGGAAATCCCCAGCTCGGAAAACGTGTAAATACTTTTTACTGCTTCGATTACGTCGGCTCCCTTCAGTGGGAAATTCGCTTCTCGAGCGATCCGTACCGAAGCTTTGCTAAGAGCCTTGACTTCACTCACAGGAAGGATGACGGCATCGCTGACCGAGCGGAGCAGTTCTTTTCTGGGTTCGGGAAGCATCGAATAATTCGACGGTACGGCGTGGTCGATTTCAATCGTCGTGCCTTGGGAGACAAGCACTGCGTGGGTTTTCTTCACCGCGACGTATTGATCATTGAAGATATCCCTTGCGATCCGGACTGTCCCGAACGCACCCTTGCCAAGTCCGATCTTGCGACCTTTGAGGGCTGCGTTCGGCGACTCGGGAGCGGGCTTGGATCCCTCGACGGCGCTTATGCGCATGTTCGTTTTACGCCTGAACCGTTCGATTTCGGCTTCCTGCATCGAGTTGGTCATTTCAAAGACCGTGCCGTTTTTCGCTCGAATCAGGGTATGCCTCGCCCCGAACCTGCCCCGTCGTCTGGAAACGCCGCCGAGTTCACCCGACAGCAATGCGCGGTAGCGGAATGCCATCTGGGCGACATTTTTAAGGACGCTTTTTTGCTCAGTTGAAGCGCTGTATTGACCTTCAAGTTTTTCTGCGATGTCGACGAGGTGGTCAAGTTCGTCTGGCCCCAGGCGCGCGGGTAGGTTGGAATCACGGCAAAATCCGCGGCCTTGCACGCGATCAACGCCGACGACGGCGTCATAAAGCGCTTCAAGGGCCGCAGGCGCTGACGGTCTCTCCCGGATGGAGCGGCTTTGTCGCGCCAAGGTCGTGTCGACGAGTGAAATTTTTTGCTCCTCGGCTGTCAGCGATAGATCGATGCCGGTCGAATCAAGTAGATATTTAACAATCGTCACCATGATCATGGTCCGGATTAGTCGGGTTCACCTGCGAAAGTACCAGCAGTTTTAAAACGCGACTTCACTTATCGAATCGAATTCTTTTCTGAGCCCGGCGATTCGTCGCGTGCCAATGTTTTGCATGGTGGGACTGGCAAGATAGGCACCGAGCGCGACAGTGGAAAGAAGTGTTGCTGACGTCAGTCGATAGTAGCGTCGCAACGACGCGGCTTGACGATTTCGATCAATGATTTTTGTGTAGCCGCGTGTCCTTGGAACGACGAATCTCTCGGACATGGATAAAAAAATGGGCAATACGGTGATGCCGCACTGCCCATCTCGTTTCACTTCAAGTGCTGTCAGCGCATCACTTCAACGTGAAGATGGTGGTCACGCTACCGGCAGTGATGGTAACAGGCGCCGTCTGGGTCGCGAAGCCAACGGCAGAAGCTTCAACGCCATAATTGCCGGCACTTGAAGTCTGCGCTGCCAGCACGATCGGCAGCGTGCCGCTACCGTACACGCCCAGCATTGCAGCGGCGGTGGGGAGACTCATTCCGTAGGCACCCGTGACCAGGTCTGCGGCCTGGTATTTCACGGTCACGCTGGTCGGCGTGGCGGCGGCGTAAGTCTGGATGGCACGCACGGTGCCTTGCGCGGTGATCGGAAGGACAGTGCCGCTGACGTTGTTCATCGCCGAGACCGAGAGTACCAAGGGCGACCCGGTGGTGCTGACGACCGTGTTGACTTTCGCCGTGACCGGCACACCTGTCACCACATCGGTGGAATAACCGTTTGCCGTCACGACAACCGTGTAACCTGCACCGGCAGCAGTCTGCGCCAGCGGTGACAGCGAGAACGCGCCGCTTGCATCGGGCACCGTGCTCTTGATCACCACACCGTTCAGCTGGGCGCTGACGACTGGGCGGGACGTCGCGGGCACGACGCCGATCACGCCGTTGATGGCGCCGCTGACGACGGTTGGGATCACGGTCACGACCGGCTTCAAGCCGTAGCTGCCATTGCCACGGGTAACAACGGATTTACAGGCATCGAAGTCGAGCGTGAAATCCGCCAACGTGCCAGCCGCGACATCGAATTCATGATTGAGCTTGATGCCACTCTGCACGGCACTGGGAGTATCGAGCGTGGTTTCCGCACCACCGGTCGGCACCACGGAATTGGCGAAGGGCGCTGCGGTGGTGTTGCCGACCAGGACCAGTCGCGTCTGAGTGTAATGACCGGCTGCCAGCGGTGTCTGGCCAAGGTCAGCGAGAACGCCATTGGTCAGTGTCAACAAATTGATCTTGCGGGCCGGGCTCAGGGTCACATCGGTCCAGCCGCCATCGGTGTCGCTTGCCGTTGCGCTCTGATTGACGCGCACCTTGGACACGGTAACGTTGACTGCATCAAAACCGCACGCGGGCGCATCGGTCAACGTGAAATGCACGCTCCCCAACTGAGTGCTGGGGTCGGCTGTACCGCCACCGCCGCCGCCGCATGCGCTCAACAGTCCAGCTGAAACGAGTGCGGACACCATCAACGATGCTTGTTTTGAAATGATCATGGAAAATCCTTTGTGTGGATGACTCATCTCGATGTTGTCGGTCCAGACCAGGATCGAAGGCAACCACCGAAGTCACTCACAGCATTGTCTACATGTACCATCCGAGCTGCGCGAGCGTTGCCGCGCATATAAGCCCAAATAATTCCCAAGGGAAATTAACGGGGCTTTGCGGGACATCTCAGCAAGTAATTGCGGAAACGATCACTCGTCGTTCTGCGGCAGGCGAATCGTATACTGGCCCGGTTTTTCATCGCGCACGATGGTCAGCAGGTTGTGCTTCTGCGCGTCCTCGACCATTTCGCGGAAGGATCGATAACCGTAGGCCGATTCGGTGAAGCCTGGCTTGCGCCGCTTCATCGTTTGCTTGACCATCGAGCCCCACATCTTTTCTTCGCCGCGCTCGGTGATCAGGGCTTCGATGGTTTCGACCAGCAGGTCGAAGCCGTCCTGGCGTTTCGACTCCAGGCGCTCGTCGTCGGCTTTTTCTTCAGGTTTTTCGTCGAGCTTTTCTTCAAGCCTGGCTTCTGTCTTGGCGTCGACTTTGGCAGCTGCAGCGCCGCGGCCCGACGGCGCCGGAGCTGCCTTGGCGGGCGTCTTTCGAGCGACCGGCCTGCGCTTGGCTTTTTGCTCGCGCACCAGATCATCGTAGAAGATGAATTCGTCGCAGTTCGCACTCAACAGGTCGGAGGTCGAACTCTTGACGCCGATGCCGATCACGTACTTGTTGTTTTCACGAAGCTTCGACACCAGCGGTGAAAAGTCGGAGTCGCCGCTGATGATGACGAAGGCGTCGACATGGGACTTGGTGTAGCACAGGTCGAGCGCATCGACCACCATGCGGATGTCGGCCGAGTTCTTGCCGGACTGGCGCACATGGGGAATTTCGATCAGTTCGAACGCCGCCTCATGCATGGTCGCCTTGAATTCCTTGTAGCGGTCCCAGTCGCAATAGGCTTTCTTGACCACGATGCTGCCCTTTAAAAGCAAGCGTTCCAATACGCGCCGGATGTCGAACTTGTCGTAATTCGCATCGCGTACGCCCAGGGCGACGTTCTCGAAATCGCAGAACAACGCCATGTTGGTAATTTCAGTTTGTCCTGCCATGAGTGTCTTTCAAAAGTCGGAATGTAAAAAGGACGGCAAGGGCAATCGCAGGCGGCCGTGCATCAGGGGGCGATGGTCGCGATCACCGGCGTATGGTCGGAAGGCTGCTCGAGCTTGCGCGGCGCCTTGTCGATCACGCAGGCCGTGCAGCGCGCAGCCAATGGCGCCGACAACAGCACATGGTCGATGCGCATGCCCATGTTGCGGCGAAAAGCCATCTGCCGGTAATCCCACCAGCTGAAGAGCTTGTCGGCCTGTTCGAACAGCCGGAAGGCATCCGTCAGGCCGAGGTCGAGCAATTTTTGCAGTGCCGCGCGTTCCGGTTCCGATACCAGGACCTGGCCGACCCATGCCGCCGGATCATGCACGTCGCGGTCAGTCGGTGCAATGTTGTAGTCGCCCAGGATCGCCAGATTCGGATGCGCCGCCAGTTCTTCCGCAAGCCAGTCGTGGAGCGCATCGAGCCAGGCCAGCTTGTACTGGTATTTGTCCGATTCGACCGACTGGCCATTCGGTACGTAGGCGCAGATGATCCGCACGCCATCGATGGTGGCGGCAATCAGGCGCTGCTGTTCATCGGCGAAGTGCGGATTGTTCTTCACCACATCCTGCATCGGCAGGGTCGAAATGATCGCCACGCCGTTGTAGGTCTTCTGGCCGGAGTAGACGACATGAAAACCTGCAGCCTCGATGTCGGCGACTGGAAACTTGTCATCGGTCATCTTTGTCTCTTGCAGGCACAATACGTCGACCGGGCTTTCGGCCAGCCATTGCAGTACATGCGGCAGGCGGACCTTGAGGGAATTGACGTTCCAGGTGGCGATTTTCATAAAGGGCGTGACGGATTTGGGGACACCGGATTGTAAACCCGAATGTCCCCAAATCCTGCTTTCGCTTCCTGCCGCGTGAAGCGCCCGTTTCGACTGCGTTCAGGTCGGCAGCGCCGGCTGCGCCGCCACGCTCGGCACCGGTTGCGCATCACGGGC
>JAYUWF010000120.1:0-6150 GCA_043753685.1 Herminiimonas sp. | reverse complement strand
GGGCGGACTCCAGCGGCAGTTCTGAAAACTTCACCTTGTTCAAATCATCCTGGCGCGCCTTGGTGTAATCCTGGAAGGTGGTGCTGTCGAGTACCCGGCCGACGAACAGGTACTGGCCTTTTTCATCGGTGTAGACGATTTCGTTGCCGGTGCGGATTTCGTACAGGCCGCCGTAGGGCGTCTTGGTGATGGATTCGAGCTTGGCGTCCTTGCCAAGGCGCGGCTCGATCAGCTTGCGCACGGCGGTTTCCTGCGCGGTCTCAGCCGAGGCGGACACGGAGACCACCATGAGCAAGGCTGCTGCGGTGACTTTAAAGATGTTCATGTTATTTCCTGATTAACGATGCTGCAGATCTGGCGACAGAAGGCGTCGCCATACTACCCGATGCGGCAAAACTAGAGCAGAATTCGCAATGGTGTATTCGTGATGCGTACCGATTCGGGCCACAGTGGAAGGCGCAGTGAGCGCCGTGTGGCGGGCCACACAAGCGAGCTGCAACACCGCAATGTGGCTCGAAGTGGTGCGTAGCGCGGATATACCATTACGAAATCTGCTCTAGGTTTTCGATCCCATCGCGTGCGCAAGCAAGCGCCGCTTCACACCGGGCAACAGGTCGACCAGGCTCATTCCCGCATTGCGGGCCAGCCGCAAGGGTTCGAAATCGGTGGTAAACAAACGCTGCAAGCCATCGGTGGCCAATGTCATCAACAGGATCGGTTCCTTGCGCGCCCGGGCGAAGTGCGCGAGCACCCGTGGGTCGCCGCAATCGCGATGTGCGTCGCGGCCGACGATCGCCTGGATCAGGGCGGTGACATCACCGAACCCCAGGTTCATGCCCTGCCCGGCCAGCGGATGGACGACGTGGGCGGCGTCGCCGATCAGCGCAACGCGCGGTGCGGAAATCGCGTGAGGCCGCGTCATCGACAGCGGTATCGCCTTCGCCGATGCCGGTGGCAACGGATGCAGCGCACCGAGTTGTTCGACGCATAGCAGACTCAGACGGGCGGCAAGTGCTTCGGGGCTTTCGCTTATCAAGGTTTCGGCCAGCATGTCCGGCGCAGACCAGACCAGCGAGACCCGCTCGCCCGCCAGCGGCAGCAGCGCAACGATGCCCTCAGCTTGCGTGAACCATTGATACGCCACGCCGTGATGCGGCAAGGTCGTGGAAAAATTCGCGACGATCGCTTGCTGGCCGTACGGCCGGTAATCGAAATCGATGTTGGATTGCGAACGCACCCATGATTGCGCGCCATCGGCACCGATCACCAGCGCCGCCGTCACGCGTCGGCCATCGGCCAGATGCACCAGCGCGGTCGATTCATCGGCCAGCATCGAGACTGCGGTTGCAGTAATACGCTGCACGTTCGAGGCAAATTTCAACGCCGTGTCGAGTGCATGGTTGAGGTTGTGATCCTCGACGATCCAGGCCAGCGCACCGACCCGCGCACCGTAAGCATCGAACGACAAGGATCCGGCATGCCGGGCTCCATCGCCCTTGACCACCATGGCGTCGACCGGCGTCACGCGCGATTGATCCAGGGCGTCCCATACCTTGATGCCGGCCAGCAGTTCATGCGCCAGTGAATTGAGGGCATACACCCGCAGATCCCAGGCCTGCTCGGCAGAGCCTTGCGTAGTGACCGGCAGGCTCGCGCTGGCAACCGATGGCTTTGCATCGATCAGGGTTACCGACAGGCCGGCCTGGGCAAACCCGAGCGCGGCCGTCTTGCCGATGGCGCCGTTGCCGATGATGCAGATATCGCTGTGAAGGTCCATGCTGGTTAGGTGCCTGTCGGAGGGTGACGGTCGGTGCGCGCAAGGCGGCGCGCACGCTAGTGAAAGGAAGTCGCATTGCGGGAGAACACACCGACCCCATTATAGTCGCCAAGGCAAAATCCCTGCGGCCATCCTTGCAATCCTGGCAGACTTTGCTATACTTGCGCGCCTTGGCCTGGTAGCTCAGTCGGTAGAGCAGAGGATTGAAAATCCTTGTGTCGGTGGTTCGATTCCGCCCCGGGCCACCAAGATAGTGTTGGAAAATCAAAGAGTTACATGCTTCGGCTTGTGGCTCTTTTTTATTGGCTAAAGCTAATGCGCTGTTTTAAAGAATGTCGAAGCAACAGCAAAAGCGACCAAGGACGATAGCAGGTGGTGATCGTCAGCAGCATCGCGTATTGCGATCTTTGAAGATCAGGACGAATCGACAAACAGAATAGGCGACCGGACTGCAGCCAGCCGCTGGTTCATTTAGTGCGGAACGCAAAATCGTCCGTTTGACGCGCTGACTTGATCCTGACCAATCCGCTCGCGGGATTTTCCACGGCTGCCGCCGCCCGAAAGGGCACCGCCGGAAAATCCGCATGCTCAACACGACCGAATTTCCATTCGATTTCAATGCATACGTCAGCCCTCTGTCGGCCAGGGCGCGCGAGATTCACCAGCGACTCTGCCGGGAATACGGCTGCCCGATCGGTTATTTCCCTACGCTCGATCCGTTGAGTGAACTGGTATCGGCCTTGCTGTCGCACCGCACCCGCAATGCCGACTCCGGCCATGCCTATCGCACGCTGCGCGCCCGGTTTCCCGAATGGGAGGCGGTGCGCGATGCGCCGGTTCAGGAAGTCCAGGACGCGATCGCCGCCTGCACCTGGCCGGAACAGAAGGCGCCGCGCATCCAGGCGATCCTGCGCGAGCTGACCCGCCGCGGCGCCGGCGCGCTGACCCTGGACTTCCTGCGCGACTGGCCGGTCGATCGGATCCGGGTATGGCTGCAAACTCTCCCTGGCGTCGGTCCCAAGACCAGCGCCGCCGTCACATCCTTCAGCACCCTGCGCGGCAAGGCGCTGCCGGTGGATAGTCATCATCATCGGGTCGCCGTGCGGCTCGGGTTGATACCGGCCAACCTGTCGGTCGGGCCCGCGCACGACGTGCTTGAACGGCAGTTACCCGACGATTGGGATGCGCAGCAGGTCTACGACAACCACCAGGTGATGATGCGGCATGGAAAAAAGGTCTGCACTTGGCGCGCGCCCCGCTGCCAGGGCTGCGTTCTGCTGGACTTGTGCCCGACCGGACTGGCGCGGCCGGCAGGACTGGACGTGCCGGGTCTTGCAGATGAGCCGTCTTCCCCTTGAAAGCTACTTCGATAGGTGCCAAGCCGTTGGCGCTGAGCTGACCGTAAAACGCCGGCAAGCGCGCTTCCGTTCACGCCGCACGGCCGGCTGTTGGCGACCGGGACCGTCGTTTCGTCGCATTCCGCTGGCATCGTGTCCCCGCGAGATCGATCATGCACCTCTCCAAACCGATTCATCCACCAAGAGGCCACATCATGATCATCTCCATATTTCAGCACGTCCCCCGCTTCGTCTGGTTTTTGCTGGCAGGCCTGATCGCCCTCGGCATCTCGATGTCGTTCACGCGCCGCCGCTCGTTGCGCGCAGCGATCGTCATACCGCTGGCGATGATCACGCTGTCCTTCCTCGGCGTTATCTCGGCCTTCCACCAGCCGATCGCACTGGCCGCCTGGGTCGGCGGTGTCGTGGTCGCGCTTGGTGTCTCGACAGCGCTCGGTTTGTGGAGCACCGTGCGCTGGTCGCACCAGGAACGCTGCCTGATCGTGCCGGGCAGCTGGATTCCGATGGCGATGATCATGGGACTTTTCATTATCAAGTTCGGCGTCAACGTCATGCTGGGCATGCACCAGGAGCTGGGCAACGATGCGATGTTCATTGCCCTGGCCGGCTTTGCCTACGGCGCATTCAGCGGCATGTTCCTGGCGCGCGGCGTGGCGATGGTACAGGTGGCGCGCCAGGGCATGCACGACGATGTGCTGGCCTGATGTCGACTTCGGTACACTCGAGCCTTTCGTCCACCTCATCCACGCCACCGACCATGAATCCGCACGAATCAGCGCCGCCTCGACTGACTGCAGCCGCGCTCGATGGCGCCGCCCAGCCGGTGCGCAGGAACGACTTCCTGCACCATCTCGGATGGGCACTGACGGTCGGGCTCTCCGTGTCGTTCGGCATCGCCGTGATCCTCAGCCTTTTCATGCGCAACCCGTTTCTGGTGATTCTCACCTATTCGTTGTGCATCGGCCTGAGCATCCAGGCGTTGATTGCACTCGGGCGTTTCGGCATGTCACATCAATTGCGTCGCTACTTTCCCGATCATCGCAGCGCATTTCACGACTGGCCGGGTTGGCCGCTGATGGCGCCGTGGGTAATGGCGTCGGCTGCGCTCGGATACTACGGGGGCCACTGGATGGGCGACCTGCTGACCGGTGCCCAGACGACCACCGAGCTGGTGCGGCACGGACGCGGCCCCCTGGTCGTGTCGATGGTGATCGTGCTGATGATCTCGATGGCGTGCACCTACTTCTTCTACACCCGCGGACGGATGGCAGTCATGCAGAACCAGGCGCAGTCGGCACTGCGCACGGCCGCGGAAAACCAGTTGAGGCTGCTGGAGTCGCAGCTCGAGCCGCACATGCTGTTCAATACGCTGGCCAACCTGCGGGTGCTGATCCGGCTCGATCCGGCGCGCGCCGAAACCATGCTCGACCGCCTCATCGCCTTTCTGCGTGCGACCCTGGCGGCATCCCAGGCAGGAACGCATTCGCTGACGGCGGAGTTCAGCCGCATCGATGACTATCTGGCGCTGATGCAGGTGCGCATGGGGCCCCGGCTGCGTACCCGGCTCGACCTGCCGCCCGAACTGGCGAACCTGACGGTGCCGCCGCTCCTGTTGCAGCCGCTGGTAGAAAACGCCATCAAGCATGGGCTGGAGCCGAAGCTCGACGGTGGCCGTATCGACGTCATCGCGCGCCGGTACGGCGAGGTGCTGCTGCTGACGGTGCGCGATACCGGGGTCGGACTGGAACAGGCCGGCAGCGCCGACGGTGGCACCCGCTTCGGCATGCGCCAGGTGCGCGAGCGGTTGGCGACGCTGTACGGCGGCGGCGCGACATTGACGCTGGCAGCGGCGGCAGACGCCGAGGGCGGCGCCGAGGCGGCCATCCGCCTGCCCGTTGTCGAGCCGGCCATTTCAAGGACAACCGCATGAGCGTCACCGCCCTGATCGCCGAAGACGAACCGTTGCTGGCGTTGAACCTGCGCGCCGAGCTGGAAAGCGCCTGGCCGGGCATCGACATCGTCGCCACCGTCGGCGATGGCGCCAGCGCGCTGGCGCAGGCGCTCGCGCTGCAACCCGACCTGCTGTTTCTGGATATCCGCATGCCGGGCATGACCGGACTTGAAACAGCGCAGGCATTGGCCGAGGACTGGATCGCGACCGACAAGCCCTTCCCGTTGATTGTCTTCGTCACGGCCTACGATCAGTACGCCTTGCAAGCCTTCGAGCGCGCCGCGGTCGACTATGTCCTCAAACCCGTGCAACCGGCGCGGCTGGCGCAGACCTGTGCGCGCCTGCAGTCGCTGTTGCAGCAACGCGTTCCAGTGGCAAGCGCCGCACCGGCACTCGATGCCATGGTCGAGCAGTTGCGCCAGCTGTTGCAAGTCGGCGGACCAGCGGGCGGTAGAGCAGACGGAAACGGCGTCGCCGCCCCGACCTACCTGCGGATGATTCAGGCGGCGCTCGGCCACACCATCCACATGGTGCCGATCGAGGAGGTGATCTATTTCGAAGCCGCCGACAAGTACGTGCGGGTGGTAACGGCGGCCAGGGAGCACGTGATCCGGCTGTCGCTGCGCGAATTGCAGCCGCAGCTGGACCCCGGGCTGTTCTGGCAAATCCATCGCGGCACCATCGTGCGCTGCGATGCGATCGCCGGCGCGCAGCGCAACGAGTCGGGCAAGCTCAGCCTGAGCCTGCGCGGCCATCCGGACCGGCTCGATGTCAGCCGTCTGTACGCCCATCTGTTCAAGGGACTGTAGCGAATCTTCGCTAAAATGGGAGTGCGCCCGGCAGCCAGGCCGCGCATCCCTTTACCGCACACCGATGATCGCCATGACCCAGACCGAACAACCGATCGACCAGCGCTATCTGGTCCAGCAACGCAAGGTCGGCAGCACTGAAAAGGAGCTGCCGGTCTTCGCTCGCACCATGAAGAGCAAGGACGGCGCCTTCGAAGGCGTGTCCTTCATTCGCAACAAGGACAAGGCTTCCGTGATGACCATCGAGGAAGCCAA
>JAYUWF010000119.1:0-6175 GCA_043753685.1 Herminiimonas sp. | reverse complement strand
CACTGGTGGAATCAGTTGCAGGCTGCCACACACGGCCAGTACGTGGTGACGGTGGGGCTGGTGCCGCTCACTGTCCTGCTGTTCGGTCAGGTATCGCTGGTCAGTCCGCTGGCCAATGCCGTCGCGATTCCGCTTGTCAGTCTGCTGGTGACGCCACTGGCCCTGGCCGGCAGCCTGTTGCCCGCGCCGGTCTGTGGCTGGGTTCTGCAGCTGGCGCACCAACTGGTGGCCTGGCTGGCGCTGTTTCTGAACTGGCTCAGCGAGCTGTCGTGGGCGGTGTGGTCGGCGCCGCTGCCCGCAACATGGATGTTCGTCTGCGCACTGGTCGGTGCAGTCTGGCTGCTCGCGCCGCGCGGTTGGCCGTCGCGCTGGCTGGGACTGGTCGGCTGGTTGCCGCTGTTGTGCAATACGACCGCTCATCCGGCGCCGGGCACGATGACGGTCACGGCCTTCGACGTCGGGCAGGGCATGGCGTTGCTGATCGAGACCGAGCGTCACCGGCTGCTGTACGACACGGGGCCCGCCTATTCGCCGGAGTCGGACGGCGGCAACCGCGTCATCGTGCCGTACTTGAAGGCGCGCGGCATCGACCGGCTCGACGGCATGGTGATTTCGCATAACGACAACGATCATTCCGGCGGCGCATTGTCGATTTTCCAGCAAATTCCCACTGCCTGGGTCTTGTCGTCCCTTGCGTCCGACACGGCGATCGTCCGGGCCGCTACCGGACACCGTCGCTGCGAAGCCGGTCAGCGCTGGACCTGGGACGGCGTCGACTTCGAACTGCTGCATCCGGGCGCTGCAAGTTACGACAGCCTGAAGTGGAAGCCGAATGCCCGCAGCTGTACCTTGAAAATCACGCCCCGCGCTGCAGCCGGTGCAACCGCTGCGCCCTTGTCGATCCTGCTGGCCGGCGACATCGAAGCGGTGCAGGAAGATGAATTGGTCGGCAGCATCCCCGACAAATTGCGCGCTTCCGTTCTACTTGCGCCGCATCACGGCAGCGGTACCTCGTCCACCTTACCGTTTCTGTTGGCGGTGCAGCCCAGCGTCGCCATCTTCCAGGTCGGTTACCGGAATCGGTACCGCCATCCGAAACCGCAGGTGTTCGAGCGTTACCGCGATCTGGGCATTCAAAGACTGCGCAATGATGATTCCGGAGCAATCACATTACAATTCGGGTCTTCTCTGTCGATCCGGACCTACCGCAGCGAGCATGCACGCTACTGGTATGGCCGCTAGAAATCCAATGCTCCTTCAACGCACCCCTGACTCACCCAGTGCAACCGATGCACCCGAGGTACCCGGCGCACCCGGCGCATCCACCTTGCCTGCCCTGCATTTCGTGCACGCGAACAGTTATCCGTCGGCCACTTACCGGGTCCTGTTCAAGCATCTCGGTGCGCACTATGCCGTGCAATCGCTGCCGATGCATGCGCACGATCCACGCTACCCGGTGCGAAACGGCTGGCACGATCTGATGCGCGAACTGGTCGACGATCTCAAGTCGCGCCATGACCAGCCGGTGATTTTGGTCGGCCATTCGATGGGCGGCATGCTGAGCCTGATGGCCGCGCACGCGCATCCGGAACTGGTGCGCTGCGTTGTGCTGCTGGATTCGCCGGTGGTGGCGGGATGGCGCGCACTGGCGCTGCGGGTGGCAAAGGCGGCCGGCATGGACCGCAAGTTCGGGCCCGCGCAGTTTTCCGCGAAACGACGCAATCTCTGGCCGGGCCCGCAGGCGGCCTACGAGCATTACGCCAGCAAGCCGCTGTTTGCTGCATGGCAGCCGGACGTACTGCGCGATTACATCGATGTCGGCCTGTTGCCGCATCCCGAAGGCGTCACCCTGCGCTTTACCCGGGAAGCCGAAACGGCGGTGTATCGGACGCTGCCGCATCATCTGGGCAGCCTGGTGCGGCGCCTGCAGGTACCGGTCGGCTTTATTGGCGGCACGCACTCGGTGGAATGCCGGCAAGCCGGATTGCGCGCCACGCGGCGGTTGGTCGGCCGGCATTTCAAGCTGCTCCCTGGGGGTCACCTGTTTCCGATGGAGTCGCCGGCCGCGGCGGCGTCGTCGGTGCACCAGATGCTGTCCTCCCTACTGAATGAAAATCATTGATGTCAACGTTCAACAGACTGTCCTTGCCGCGCCGAATTGTCCGCACTCTTGCAGGCTTGTTGCTGGCCGCCGGATGCGCTCCGGCACTGGCGCAATCGATGGGCGCTATCGGCTCGATGGGCAGTTTCTGGGGAGATTTTCAGCAAGCGCGCGAGCAGGGTCGGGCCAGCACCATCATCGATATCGACAATGACAGCTTGCTGTTGAATCGCAATGACGGTTTTTACTCCAGCGGGGTTCGGCTGACGCGCCAGTTCGCTCAGCCTGCAGCCGGTGCAATCAGCACCATTTACGGCTGGCGTATCGGCCAGGAGCTGTACACGGCCTCCGACATCAAGCTGCCGCCGCAACTGGTGGGGCCGCCCGATCACCCCCACGCCGGCTGGCTCTACGCCGGTTTGTTTCGTGAAACCCGAAATGCCGATGGAAGTTACCGCAGGTTCGGCCTCGACCTTGGCTGCCTCGGACCGTGTGCCGGTGGACGCGTCACGCAAACCACGCTGCACCGGATCATCGACCAGCCCAAGCCCCAGGGCTGGAGCCGGCAAGTTAGCAACGAAGCCGGGGCCGTGCTGTATGCCGATATCGCGCCGCTGCGCTGGCAGTTCGGCCGCCAGGTCGACCTGACGCCGAGCGTGCGTGGACGCTTTGGCAATATCCATACCGATGTCGCCGCGTCGCTGCTGCTGCGCGGCGGGCAACTGGAACCAGTGCCGGACGGATCTGCGTTTCAGACATATGCGCGGGTACGGGCGCGCGTCGTCGGCTACGACGCCACGCTACAGGGCGGTTATTTCTCGAATGACAATCCGCACGTGGTGTCGCCAAAACGCCTGGTTGCCGAGGTCGAGCTCGGACTGCGCTGGATGGTCGGCCGCTACACATTGTCGGCAGCGGTGGTCCGGATCGGCAACGAAATCGCCGATCTGCCCAACTCGATCGGCAACCAGAACGTGGGGCGCCTGCAACTGGCCATCACCCACTGAGCCTGGTGCTTTAAAACACTGTTACATGGCGGGTCACGCCCGCCTTTGCGGTATAATTCGAATTTCCCGCATGTGCCGTTCGGCACCATTCGCAATGACCAAGTTTGTGTTCGTCACTGGCGGCGTCGTCTCTTCCCTGGGCAAGGGAATTGCCGCCGCCTCTCTCGCTGCGATCCTTGAATCGCGCGGCCTCAAAGTCACCATGTTGAAGCTCGATCCGTACATCAATGTCGATCCCGGCACGATGAGTCCATTTCAGCACGGTGAAGTATTCGTCACCGACGATGGCGCGGAAACCGATCTGGACCTCGGCCATTACGAGCGCTTCATCACCGCCAAGATGCGCAAGATGAACAATTTCACGACCGGCCAGATCTACGAATCGGTGATCCGCAAGGAACGCCGTGGCGAGTATCTGGGCAAGACGGTTCAGGTCATTCCGCACATCACCAATGAAATCCAGGATTACATTCATCGCGGCGCCGAAGGTTACGATGTGGCGCTGGTGGAAATCGGCGGTACGGTCGGTGACATCGAATCGCTGCCATTCCTCGAAGCGGCGCGTCAGCTGAGCCTGCGGGCCGGGCGCAATGCTGCCGCTTTCGTCCACCTGACGCTGGTGCCGTATCTGGTGTCGGCCGGTGAATTGAAGACCAAGCCCACCCAGCACAGTGTGCAGAAATTGCGTGAAATCGGTATCTCGCCAGATGCCTTGCTGTGCCGCGCCGACCGTCCGATTCCGGATGACGAACGGGCCAAGATTTCGCTCTTCTCGAACGTCCAGGAAGACGCCGTGATTTCGGTCTGGGATGCCGACACCATCTACAAGATTCCACAGATGCTGTTCGACCAGGGCCTGGACCGGATCGTTTGTGAAAAACTCGGCCTCAATCCCAAGCCAGCCGACCTGTCGATGTGGACCCGACTGGTGCATGCACTGGAAAACCCGAAGACCGAAGTCACCATCGGCATGGTCGGCAAGTATGTCGACCTGACCGAATCCTACAAGTCGCTGACGGAGGCCCTGCGCCATGCCGGCATCCACACCGAAAGCCGGGTCAACATCGAATACCTGGATTCCGAAGATATTGAAACCCGCGGCCCGGCGGCGCTGGCGAAGTACGATGCGATCCTGGTGCCGGGCGGTTTCGGCAAGCGTGGCGTTGAAGGCAAGATCGCATCGGCCCGCTTCGCACGCGAACACAAGATTCCCTACCTCGGTATCTGCCTCGGTATGCAGGTGGCATTGATCGAATATGCCCGCAACAAGGCGGGTTTGACGAAAGCCAACTCCACCGAGTTCGATCCGGAAACCGAGCAGCCGGTGGTAGCCCTCATCAACGAGTGGCAAAACCACGACGGCAAGGTCGAAAAGCGCGACATCAATTCGGATCTGGGCGGCACCATGCGTCTGGGCGCCCAGACCTGCGCGGTCAAGCCGGGCACGCTGGCTGCCGAAATCTACGGCAGCGTCGTGACGGAGCGGCATCGCCACCGTTACGAAGCCAACAACCACTATCTGTCCCGTGTCGAGGAAGCCGGCCTGATCGTTTCGGCCCGCACGCCCACTGAGGATTTGTGCGAAATCATGGAACTGCCACGTACCGGTGAGAATGCGCACCCGTGGTATATCGGCGTGCAATATCATCCCGAGTTCAAATCCACGCCGCGCGACGGGCATCCGCTGTTCATCTCGTTCATCAAGGCAGCGCTGGCGCACAAGGAAGCAGCAGAACTGGAAAGGAAAGCGGCATGAAGCTCTGTGGATTCGATGTCGGCCTCGACCAGCCGTTCTTCCTGATCGCCGGTCCGTGCGTGATCGAATCGCACCAGATGGCGCTCGACACCGCTGGCCAGTTAAAGGAAATCACGGCGGCGCTCGGCATCCCGTTGATTTACAAATCGTCCTTCGACAAGGCCAACCGTTCTTCCGGCAGCTCGTTCCGCGGACCCGGCATCGAGCGCGGTCTGGAGATCCTGGCCGACGTCAAGAAGCAGATCGGCGTGCCGGTACTGACCGACATTCACGCGATCGAGGAAATCGCCGCCGTGTCGGCCGTGGTCGATGTCTTGCAGACGCCCGCTTTCCTGTGTCGTCAGACCGATTTCATCCAGGCCTGCGCCACCTCCGGGAAGCCGGTCAACATCAAGAAGGGCCAGTTCCTCGCGCCGCACGACATGGTGCACGTGATCGGCAAGGCGCGTGCCGCTGCCAAGGAAGCCGGACTGTCGGAAGACCGCTTCATGGCATGCGAGCGTGGTGCTTCGTTCGGTTACAACAACCTGGTCTCGGACATGCGTTCGCTGGCGATCATGCGCGAGACCGCTTGTCCGGTGGTGTTCGATGCCACCCATTCGGTGCAACTGCCGGGCGGGCAGGGCACGACTTCCGGTGGCCAGCGCGAATTCGTACCGGTCCTGGCGCGTGCCGCCGTCGCGGTCGGCATCGCTGGCCTGTTCATGGAAACCCATCCGAATCCGGCCGAAGCGAAATCCGACGGCCCCAATGCCGTGCCGCTCAATCGCATGCGCGAACTGCTCGCCACCCTGATCGACCTCGACCGCGTGGTCAAGAAAAACGGGTTCATGGAAAACGATTTTTCCTGAAGGCGTCAGGTTCACAGCAGTGCCGTCCGATCCGCCATACCGAATTCGATCGAATTTCAATTGTCCGTTATCAGGAGAAGTAAATGAGCGCTATTGTTGACATCATCGGACGCGAGATCATCGATTCGCGCGGCAATCCCACGGTGGAATGTGACGTGCTGCTGGAGTCCGGTGTCATGGGTCGGGCTGCCGTGCCATCGGGCGCCTCGACCGGCTCGCGGGAAGCGATCGAACTGCGCGACGGCGACGCCAGCCGCTATTTCGGCAAGGGCGTCCTGAAAGCCTGCGAACACATCAATACCGAGATCTCCGAAGCGATCATGGGGCTGGACGCCAACGAACAGGCGTTCCTGGACCGTACCCTGATCGATCTTGATGGCACCGACAACAAGGCGCGCCTGGGCGCCAACGCCACGCTGGCGGTCAGCATGGCGGTGGCCCGCGCCGCGGCCGAAGAATC
>JAYUWF010000118.1:0-1970 GCA_043753685.1 Herminiimonas sp. | reverse complement strand
CCGTCAAAATTGACGGCGGAATTTACCATAGGCTGCTGCAATCGACCAACAAATTCCGCTGCGCGAAACGTACCGCGCCAGGCTCGATGCCGCCGGCCGGATGCCTCGCGCAACGGCATGCCGCAAAATGCCATAAACTCGACGCACCTGAAATCATGCATTCGGTGCCGCCCGCTTTCTGGTGACTGCGGGTCCTGCCCACCGGAGCGCCGATCCGATCGCCCATTAAATTCAAGGAAACAATTTACCATGACATCCCGCACAATCGACCTCACCAGCCACGACGGCAAGACATTTCAAGGCTACCTTTCTCTGCCGCCGACAGGCAGCGGTCCGGGCATCGTCCTGATCCAGGAAATCTTCGGTGTCAATGCGCATATCCGCGCCGTCGCCGATCAGTACGCGCAGGACGGTTACGTGGTGCTGGCGCCGGATCTGTTCTGGCGGATGGAGCCGGGCGTGAATCTCGGTTACGACGAAACGGCCTTCAAGGCCGCGCTCGGCTACATGCAGAAGATGGATTTCGCACTGGCGATCCAGGACCTGGGCAGCACCGTGGCGGCGCTAAAAGCGCTGCCCGAGTGCAGCGGCAAGGTCGCCTCCCTCGGTTACTGCATGGGCGGCCTGCTGTCGTATCAGTGCGCGGCCAACGCCGGCGTCGATGCGGCCATCTGTTATTACCCGGGCTCGATCGAAAATCATCTGGACCAGGTCGCCAAGGTCCGCTGCCCGATCCTGATCCACTTCGCGGAAAAGGATCACTACATTTCCACCGAGGCGGTCCAGGCCGTGCAATCTGCATTCAAGGATGCGAAGAATGCCGTCATCGAAGTCTATCCCGGCGTCGATCACGGTTTCAATTGCTGGGAGCGGCCGGCCTATCACCAGAAGACCTCTTCGCTGGCGCACGGATTGTCGCTCTCCTTCCTGGCCAAGGCATACTGATCCGACATGACGCCTGCACCTTCCGCCTCGAGCCACCCTGCCCTGTTTGCACCGCTGACCATCGGTGCGCTGACGCTCCCCAACCGCATCATGATTTCGCCGATGTGCCAATACTCGGCAATCGACGGCAGTGCCACGCCATGGCACACGGTGCATCTCGGTTCGCTCGCCATTTCCGGCGCCGGCCTGCTGTGCCTGGAGGCGACCGCCGTCAGTACCGAGGGCCGCATCACGTACGGTTGCCTGGGCCTGTACAACGGCGACAATGAAGCCGCTCTGCAGCAAGTGGTGCAGACCCTGCGCGCGGTGTCGGCCATGCCGCTGGCGATCCAGCTCTCGCATGCCGGGCGCAAGGCATCGAGCCGTGCGCCCTGGGATGGCGGCAGCCTGATCGATCTGGCCGACGGCGGCTGGCAACCGCAGGCGCCGTCGGCGCTGCCGCAAAAGCCGGATGAAGCCGCGCCGCATGCCTTGAGCACCGACGAAATCGCCAAGGTGATCACCGACTTCAAAATGGCGACCGTGCGCGCCCGGCGGCTCGGTTTCGATGCGATCGAACTGCACATGGCGCACGGCTATCTGCTGCACCAGTTCCTCTCGCCGATTGCCAACCAGCGCGAAGACGACTATGGCGGTTCGCTCGAAAATCGCATGCGCCTGCCGCTGGCCGTGCTGGCAGCGGTACGGGGGGCGGCTGGACCGGATATCGCGGTCGGGGTGCGCTTGTCCGGCACCGACTGGGTCGAGGGCGGCTGGGACATCGAACAATCCGCGCAATTGTGCAAGCGGCTGGAAGCGGCCGGCTGCGCCTTCATCGACATGTCCAGCGGCGGCATTTCGCCATTGCAGAAAATTCCGCTCGGACCCGGATACCAGGTGCATCTGGCACAGCGCATCAAGCATGAAGTGTCGATCCCGGTCATCACGGTGGGATTGATCACCGATCCGCAGCAGGCCGAAAGCATCATCGCCGAACGCCAGGCCGACATGGTGGCGCTGGCGCGCGGCATGCTGAACGATCCGCG
>JAYUWF010000117.1:0-18704 GCA_043753685.1 Herminiimonas sp. | reverse complement strand
AGGTGGCCGGAGCGGGCGTGCCCAGCCCGAACCGGATCATGCTGCTGCGGGACACCAACGGCGACGGAATCGCCGACACCAAGACCGTCTTTTTGCAGGGACTCAATTCGCCATTCGGCCTAGCGCTGGTGGGCAACGAGCTGTATGTCGCCGATACCGATGCGATCGTAAAATTTCCCTATCAAACCGGGCAGACGCAGATCACCGCCGGCGGCACCAAGGTCATGGATCTGCCGGCCGGGCCGATCAATCATCACTGGACCAAGGACCTGGTCGCCAGTCCCGACGGCAGCAAACTGTATGTGTCGGTCGGCTCCAACAGCAATGTCGGTGAAAATGGCATGGAACAGGAAACAGGACGCGCGGCGATCTGGGAATTCGATCGCGCCAGCGGCAAGTCGCGCATCTTCGCCTCCGGTCTGCGTAATCCGAACGGCCTGACCTGGCAACCGAAATCGCAAGTGCTATGGGCTGCCGTCAACGAGCGCGACGAGCTGGGCAACGATCTGGTGCCGGACTACATCACGTCGGTCAAGGATGGGGCTTTCTATGGTTGGCCGTACAGTTATTACGGTGCCAACGTCGACACCCGGGTCAGTCCGCCACGCCCTGATCTGGTGGCCAAGGCTGTCGCGCCGGATTACGCTGTCGGCGCCCACACTGCGTCGCTTGGCCTGGCCTTTTATGACGGCGCGATGCTGCCGGCACAATACCAGGGCGGTGCATTCGTTGGTCAGCACGGTTCCTGGAACCGCAAGCCGCACAGTGGCTACAAGGTGATTTTCGTTCCGTTCGCCGATGGCAAGCCAAGTGCCGCGCCGGTCGATGTCCTGACAGGGTTCCTCAATGCCGACGGCGATGCCCAGGGTCGACCGGTCGGTGTTGCCGTCGATCGGCCCGGGGCGCTGCTGGTGGCCGACGATGTCGGGAACACGATCTGGCGCGTCACGCCGGCGGCGGCGCGCTAGGCAGCTTTTCAGGCGCCGCCGGGGCGCTCCCATCCTTGTGGTCGTTGCAGGCTGAAATTGGCGTCGCCACTGGTGCGGCCATACCAATCGGCACCCATGCGCGAGACCAGGTCGAGCTTGACCGGATCAACCTGGCCGGCGTCGAGAATGCGCTCGTCGATATGGGCCAGCACCACCTGGCCGAGGATGATGTGGCAGGACGGAGT
Source organism: Herminiimonas sp. (assembly GCA_043753685.1). Taxonomy (GTDB): domain Bacteria; phylum Pseudomonadota; class Gammaproteobacteria; order Burkholderiales; family Burkholderiaceae_D; genus JANXSS01. The sequence goes on along the minus strand of JAYUWF010000117.1, from coordinate 17,530 downwards.
CCCGGAAGGATAGGCCGTCATCGACGCCATGCGGCATTCGAAACTGGCCGCCACCCCAGCCACACGCGGTGGCCGGACCATTTCCGAGGGCGCCGTGGCGATACCGCAGCGCTCGATTTCACTCTCGTCCGCGGCGAAGCTAAACGAACTGGCGTTCATCGCGTCGACCATCGGAAATGGCACCAGGTTGACCACGAATTCACCGGTTTGCTCGATATTTCGGGCGGTATCCTTAAGGCTGCCGTTTGGATGCAGCAAAGGCGAAATCATCAGGGTCGGCGGCGAGGGCGTGATCATTTGGAAAAAACTGAACGGCGCCAGGTTGGTGACACCGGCCGCTGAACAGGTCGATACCCAGGCCACTGGCCTTGGCGTGATGGTCGAAGCCATCCAGAAATAGGCCGTGCGCGCATCCAGCCCGGCAAAATCGATTCGCATTAGCATTCCTTCCAGCAATTTTTGTCTGCGTAGTGTACCGCGCCAGGGCACAACCCTAGGCTAGCCGCGGGTGCACGCTGTTTCGCGCTGGATACATTCAAGGGCTAGTGCTCGAGCGCAGGCCGATCCCACAAATCCGCCATATGGAATGATGGCGTAAATGTTCGCTAAGGAACATACGTCTAAGAAATGTGTCTATAAAGTTAAGTCAAGTTGACCTCCTGAACTTTTGACCAACTTGAAATGAAGGACGGTGGGGCCGGGTAGACGCTCGCGTGACCGATCAAACATGCTGTCGGACGCAGTGCATTTACAGCATCATTTTGCGTTTTATCAACTCCACATTATTGCGACTCGCCACAATCAAGCAATCGACAAAGGCCACCATGACAACCGAGACCATGACTACCAATCACTCCTACAATCCCGACAACCTTCTGTCCTCGCTGATTTCAAAATTGAACCTGAAAAACGACGCAGCGCTGTCGCGGGCGCTCGAAGTCGCGCCGCCGATGATCAGCAAGATTCGTCACCGCCGCCTGCCGGTCGCAGCATCACTGCTGATCCGCATGCACGAAATCAGCGCCCTGAGCATCAATGACTTGCGCTCGCTGATGGGCGATCGCCGCGCCAAGTTCCGTATCAGCAGCAAGCAGTTCAAGCAAAAAGAAGCCTGACCGCTGTTGCGCGCTTGCGGGCGCGGTCCGCTTGCCCCTTGCCGACCCAGTAGAAATCCCCCTCGAAAGGACGCCATGTGTGAACGCATTGCTCAGTATCGCTTGAAACAAGCGTATGCCGGAGCAATGGGGTGGCCGTCCAGTGCGTTCGCCGATCAAGTGGGTGATCGAATCGCAAACTGGAATGTTCCGCCAGGTTCACAACCGTGGCTGATGCACCGGCTGCGCGGTCGACAATGCAACATCGAGATGGTCAACTGGGGGTATCGACCGGCATGGGCGGTTGAGGCAGGCATTCCTCTGGCGACAAGCGTGCGCCTCGATCAGGCGATTCTCGGTCCTTACTTCAAACCGCTCTTCAAAGCGGGCCGTGCAGTGGTGCCGGTCGATGGCTGGTATGAATGGACCAAGGTCGAGGGCGTGCGCGAACCCTGGTTCATACAACGCCGCAACCGTGAGCCATTTTTTTTAGCGGCAATTTCCAGCTTTCGGGCACACAATCTCTCAGCCGATGACTCCGGATTCATTCTGGTCTGCGACAGCAGCGGCGGTGGCATGGTCGATCCGTGCGAACAACGGCCCATCGTCATGGACGCACAGGCGGCAGCCAAATGGATGGACCCCGATGCGAGCCCGGCGGATGCCGCGCAAACGGCGCAGTCTTGTCGAATCGATCGCGCGCAGTATGAGTGGTTCAGGGTGACACTGGACGTGAATCGCTATGCAAGCAATGGCAGTGCATTGATCCGACCACTCACCGCTCTGGGGCAGGCCTGAACTACGGCGAGGGTCCAAAGTCCGTCGCCTCTAGTCCGTTGCATTGAGTGAATGTCACTGCGTGGCCCCATTCATCGAATTTCATCGAAACAAATTCCAGGCATCCCTGATCTCGCCCGAGTAATCAACGATCGGCCATCATATGGTTTCTGTTGTCAGACTGGGCGAGACTGACTCAGGGAATAACGTGCGACGCTGCATCATTGCGATCATGTCGGCGGCAGGCACCGGACGCGAAATCAGATAGCCCTGGATCTCGTCACATGCCAGGCGCTGCAGGATGCGCAACTGGTCGCCGGTTTCCACACCTTCGGCAACGACCCGCATGCCAAGCGCATGCGCCATCCAGACGATTGCCTTGAAAAACACTTCCCCTTCCTTGCTCTTGCCGAGTGCAGCCGTAAATGCCATGTCCACCTTCAGTACATCAAAGTTCAAGCGCTGCAGTTGCGACAGTGACGAGTAGCCGGTACCGAAATCGTCCACCAGCAGCTTGAGGCCCATCGATTGCAATGCGGCCAATTCGGTGACCACGTGGTCGTCCTCGCCCATCATGCAGGATTCGGTGAGCTCGACCTCCAGCCAATCCGGATCGATCCGATGGCGCGCCATCGCCGTACGAAACAGCGCTTGCAGATCGGTGTCGACCAACTGCCGCGACGATACATTGACCGACACCGGTATGATCGGCAGGCCCGCGTCGCGCCATTGCGCCAACTGTGCGCAGACTTTTTCCACCACCACGGCGCCGATCTGCACGATCATGCCGGTGGTTTCGGCCAGGGGAATGAATTCGATCGGCGGCACCAGGCCGCGTTGCGGATGCTGCCAGCGAATCAACGCTTCCATGCTGCAGAGCTGGCCGCTGCGGGCATCCACCCGGGGTTGGTAGTACACCACGAATTGATCGCCTTCGATCGCCTGGCGCAGCGCTTCCTCACTGCCGAGCCGCACCAGCAGCGCTTCCGACAGTTGGGGTTGGTAGAACTCGAAATGCGCCTTGCCGCTGTCCTTGGCGGCATACATTGCGAGGTCGGCGTGCTTGAGCAGGGTCTCGACTTCAGTACCGTCTCCTGGGAAAACACTTACGCCGATCGAGGCCCGGATACTGTGCGCGCCGTTGCCGCCCAGGGTAAACGGATCCGCAAACACATTGATCAGTCGTGACGCGATGCTGGTGATTTCGTCGGCGCCGTGGATATGCTCTATAACAACCAGAAATTCGTCGCCGCCCAATCGCACCACCGGATGATTCGGACGGATGGCGGCGCGAATCCGGAAGGCGACAGCTTGCAGCAGTTCATCGCCGGCCGCATGTCCCAGCGTGTCGTTGATGTTCTTGAAATTGTCGAGGTCGATTACCAGCAATGCAGCCAGATGCGCCTGGTCTGCAGCGCGTTCCAATGCGCCCGGCAAAAATCCCTGCAGCCAGTGGCGATTCGGCAGTTTTGTGAGCGCGTCGTTGTTGGCCATGCGTGCCAGCGCTTGTGCGTGGGCCTTGACGGCGGTGATGTCGTACAGGGTCATGGCCAGATGGTCGCCGCAGCGGATCAGGCGCCGATGAATCCAGCTTGCCTGCAACTGGCCGAAAGGCGAGACTCGAAATTCATCCTCACACGACTCGGCAGCCATGGCGTGGGTCAACACCGCCAGGCTGACGTGGGTATTCTTGCCGCCGTCGATGCTCGACACGTGGGCGCCCATGAACTCGTGCCTGCGCTTGCCGACAAATTCGGCGGCGCGCTCATTGCAATCTTCCACCAGGAAATCGGTAATCCGGTGGTCGGCGTCACGCTTGACGCTAAACAGGTACAAACCCTCGCGACTGGCTTCGCTGGCAATGCGATAACCGGCGCGAACCCGCTCGCCCTGCCACCGGCGCCACGCCTGCCGCACGCAAAGCAATGCGCCGACCAGCGCCACCATGGTCAGCACCAGGCCAGCGAGAATCCAGACCTGGCGTGCGCGGCCGATCCGCATCGAATGGCTCAGCGCTTCATCGCCCAGGCTCAGCGAGGACACCAGACCCAGCAGCAACCCCAGCACCAGGCATATGACAGGCCACAGCAATGCGGCCCGCAAGAGCGTTCGCAACAAGCGCCGATCCCGGACCAATTGAGCGCCGACAGTGTGTAAAGAATGTTTCGCGGCTTGCATAGCAATCATGATGAAAGGTTGCGCACGGTTGAATGCTTATCGGCAGGATGGCATCAGCCACGCAGGCAGTGCGCCGCTTTGGTTGTCCAAAAGCAACTTTCAATACTACGCAGTTTGCGTTGGCAAAGCACTGCAAGCGAGAAATAAACCGGATTTTGTTTGAGTTATGCCACGGTAGGTCGTGGCGCTGCTGGCCGGGTCGGCCAGCAATTGGCGGCCGCGACGGCGCGCGCGAACCAGGATTGAAGCAAAGAATTGGAGCAGATATCCAAAGGGCATCGGCGGGCGCTGGCGCCGATGCCACCGGCGTCGAGCCGGCGGATCTTCTTAGCCTTCGACTGCGTCTACTTTAGGCTTGAATTGCTCTGGGCTGATACGGAATTTTTCCCGGCGGTCGCCCATCAGGGCGCGCAAGTCGGCAATACTCACATCACTGATTTCGTGCATCCGGATCAGCATCGATGCGCCAACTGGCAATCGACGATGGCGAATCTTGCTGATGACGGGCGCCGCGACTTCCAGCGCGCGCGAAAGCGCGGCGTCATTTTTAAGATGCAACTGGCTGATCAGGGAATCGAGCAAATGATTGGGATCGTAGGAAGCTTCGGCTTCGAGCTTGGGTCTGGACGAGGTCATGGCGCACGCTTTGGGGGTTGGTAACAATTTAAATTTAACCAACAGTAACAGGGGTGTCAAACCTTGTGACGGTGTCGTCAGAATTGTGTGAGGAAAATTGGCAGCGGTTATGGGCAGGCCACAGCCCGCGCGGCTGTCAAAATCTGTAGAGCGTGAAGGGCGTGCAGGCGGAGAAGGCCGCTCGATGTGAAACAGTTTGACGCACCGGGTGTAGCGCCGGCGCGGTTGGAAGAGTTGAGCAAAGTGTCGCGTCAGGCAGGCAAGACCCACCAGGCGCCGATCAACAAGAGCAGCAGCGCGACGTACGGAAAGGCGACCGTCGGCCGCTGCGCATGGCTCAGGTATTCCGCCAGAAGGCCGAGCGTGCCGGGGCGCGTCGCCTGCCAGTTCAAATGCAGGCCATACGCACCGGTGGCGCCGGCGCCGGACACGGCGTCAGACTGTTGCAACAGTGCTTCGATCCGCAGCAGGCGCTCGCCCAGGCGCGCCTGGCTGGTGCGCAGAATCGCTTCCTGCAGCCACAACACCATCAGGACTGCGCAACTCAGCAAGACATCGACCGGCACCGCGAACGTGACGAAACACAGGGTAACGCCAAGCAGCTTGACTGCCAGCGCCATTCTTTCGTACTGCTCGTGATTGTCCTGCAAGGTCCGCCATTCCTTGCCCAGGCCGGCATGGCGGCTTGGTTGCGGATCCAGGGAAACCATCAGCCGGACTTGCGGCCGCCACGCGGCACAACACCGGTGCGCCGCTGCGCCTGTCCGGCAGGCGCGCCAGCCGGACGGACTGGGGTGGCGGGCGTGCGGACGACGGCGGCGCCAGGTCGCGGTTTGTTCTGGCCGAATTTTTTCGCTAGCTGGGCCACCGCCGGGGTTTCGCGCCGGCGTTCGAGACTGCCGCCGGTGGGCGAGCCGCCATGGCGTGGCACCAGGTGCAGCACGCCGCTGCCGATCAGATCGTTGCGGCCCATGCGCTGCAGCGCTTCGCGAATGATGTCCCAATTCGCCGGATCGTGGTAACGCAGCAGCGCCTTGTGCAGGCGGCGGATTTTACCGGTGCGCACGGTCTCCACCGCTTCGGAGTCGGCGGTGACTTTTTTGAGGGGATTCTTGCGCGTGTGGTACATCGTCGTGGCCAGCGCCATCGGCGTGGGCATGAAGGTCTGCACCTGGTCGAGCCGGAAATCGTTCTTCTTCAGCCATAACGCAAGGTTCAGCATGTCGTCGTCGGTGGTACCGGGATGGGCCGCAATAAAATATGGAATCAGATACTGTTCCTTGCCAGCCTCCTTGGAGAAGCGGTCGAACAGTTCCTTGAACTTGTCGTAAGCGCCCATGCCGGGCTTCATCATCTTCGACAACGGGCCTTCTTCGGAATGCTCTGGTGCGATCTTGAGCAATCCGCCGACATGATGCGTGACCAGTTCCTTGACGTATTCAGGCGAACGCACTGCCAGGTCGTAGCGCAATCCGGAACTGATCAGGATCTTTTTCACGCCCGGAATCGCGCGTGCCTTGCGGTACAGCTGGATCAGCTTGCTGTGGTCGGTGCCGAGGTTTACGCAGATGGTCGGATACACGCACGACAGGCGCCGGCAGGATTCTTCGATCTTCTTGTCCTTGCAAGCGAGACGGTACATGTTGGCCGTCGGCCCCCCGAGGTCGGAAATGGTACCCGTAAAACCCTTGGTCTTGTCGCGGATCAGTTCGATCTCGCGCAGGATCGAAGGCTCCGAGCGGCTCTGGATGATCCGGCCTTCATGCTCGGTGATCGAGCAAAAGGTACAACCGCCGAAACAGCCGCGCATGATGTTGACCGAGAACCGGATCATTTCCCAGGCCGGTATGCGTGCCTTGCCGTAGCTAGGGTGCGGCGCACGCGCGTAGGCCATGTCGTAGACGCCATCCATCTCGTCCATTTCCAGCGGAAGCGGCGGCGGATTGAGCCAGACATCGCGCTCGCCGTGGCCCTGCACCATGGCGCGCGCATTGCCCGGATTCGACTCCAGGTGGAATACCCGCGAGGCATGCGCATACAGCACCGGATCGTCCTTGATGACGTCATACGCCGGCAGGCGGATCACGGTCTTGTCGCGCTGCTCCTTCAGGGCGGCCTGACGCTCTTCGCGCGACAGGATCAGGATCGGCTTGGACACCACCGCTGGCGCTTCACCCTCCGGCGCGCCACCGGTCGCGCACGAGGTGGTGTTCTTTTCCTTCATTTCGTACGGATCGGGATGCGGCTCGACGCGCCCCGGAGTGTCGACCCGGGTCGAATTCGCCACCGACCAATCGTTGGCCGGCAACCAGCCGGGACGGGTCATGAACGCAGTGCCGCGCAGATCGCGGATCGACTCGATCAGCTCACCGCCCGCCAGGCGATGCGTCAGGGCCACCAGGGCACGTTCGGCATTGCCGAACAACAGGATATCTGCCTTGGAATCGGGCAGCACCGAGCGCCGAACCTTGTCGGACCAATAATCGTAATGCGCGATGTGGCGCAGGCTGGCTTCGATGCTGCCGATGACGATGTTGGCGTCCGGGTAGGCTTCGCGGGCGCGCTGGGCATACACCACCAGGGCACGGTCGGGCCGCTTGTTGGGTTCGCCATTGGGCGTGTAGGCGTCATCGGAGCGGATCTTGCGATCGGCGGTGTAACGATTGACCATCGAATCCATGTTGCCGGCGGTCACACCGAAGTACAGGTTCGGCTTGCCCAGCGCCCGGAACGCATCGACCGAGAGCCAGTCGGGCTGGCTGATGATGCCGACCCGGAAGCCCTGCGCTTCCAGCAGCCGCCCGATCAGTGCCATGCCAAAGCTCGGATGGTCGATGTAGGCGTCGCCGGTGACCAGGATCACGTCGCAGGTATCCCAGCCGAGCACGTCCATTTCGGCGCGCGACATCGGCAGGAAGCGCGCCGGCGCCGTCTTGCGGGCCGGAGCGACCGGATAGGAAAACAGGTTTTTTACAGCAGTCATTGCAGCGGGACCGCATCAGCGGGCGGCCGGACAGGGCTGGCGCGTGCAGTCGATTCGAGGGAAGGGCAACAGTATGACAGCTTTGGCCGGTGATGCGAACCACCGTGCACGAAGGCGGCAACCCACGTGGAAGCACAGGGCGGCGGATCGAATTCAGCAAGCATTCGGCGATGCTGGCCTCAGGGCACCGAAGCTCTTTGCCGACAGTGCGACCCGGTCACCCACGCGCAGGCCAGCGACCTCATCGTCGGTCGCGATCATGTCCACGATTTCCTGGCCGATCAAGAGTGAAACGATCATCACGACTTCTTCGCGCCGCAACGACAGTATCTGCGCCTGCAATGCCAGCCGGCCGGCCTGCCGCTGTTGCAGGAACACCGACGCAGGCGACCCGGTATCCACCACCCGGCCCGCCTGCAGACGCCAGACGGTATCGGCCAGGCGGAACACTTCGCCCACGTCGTGCGTGACCATCACGGTGGTCAGACTTAGCCGCTGATGCAAGAGCGCCAGGTCGTCCTGCAATTGCGCCCGCAGCGCATTGTCGAGCGCCGAGAGCGGTTCGTCGAGCAGCAGCAGGGCCGGGCGGCGGGCCACGGCGCGGGCCAGCGCCACGCGTTGCTTCTGCCCGCCCGACAAATAGCCTGGCAATCGATCCTGCAGCTCACGCAGCTGCATCATGTCGAGCAGCTCGTCGATCCATGCCCGATCGTCACGCGCTGCGGCATAGCCGACGTTGGCCCGCACCGACAGATTCGGAAACAGGGCGTAATCCTGGAACACAAATCCGATCGAACGCCGCTGCGGCGGCAGATCGATGCCATGCACGGTGTCGAGCCAGACCAGGCCATCGACCACGATGCGGCCGCTGTCGGGACGGTCCAGCCCAGCCAGGATGCGAAGGAGGGAGGTCTTGCCCGCGCCGGACGGCCCGAAGAGGGCGACGAATGCCTGTTTCCCGATGTGCGCATCGATCTGCAGATGCATCGACCCGCTCGGGTGAACAAGCCGGCGTGCAAACTGTATGTCGATCATGCGCCGGGCCGCTTCATGCGCGATCCTGCCAGCGGCGGTTCATGCAATAGACCGCGAGCAGCACGGAAAACGAAAGTACCAGCAGCACGCCGGCGTAGACATGCGCGCTCGCGTATTGCAGGCTTTCGACCTGATCATAGATGGCGATCGAGGCAACCCGGGTGACGCCAGGGATATTCCCGCCGATCATCAACACCACCCCGAATTCGCCGACCGTGTGCGCAAAGCTCAGCACCGTGGCCGACAGCAGTGCGCCTTTCATGTTCGGCAGCAGTACCCGGAACAGCGTGACCGGGTCGGATTTGCCAAGGGTGCGCGAGGCTTCGATGAGCGAGCGCGGCAAATGCTGGAAGCCCGCCTGCAACGGTTGCACCATGAATGGCAGGCTGAACAGGATCGAGGCCAGCACCAGCCCCGGAAAACTGAAGACCAGCTGAATCTGGAACCACTGTTGCAGCCAGGCGCCGAAGGCTTGCTGCGGACTGAATGCCAGCAACAGGTAAAACCCGAGCACCGACGGCGGCAGGACCAGCGGCATGCTGACCAGCGTCTCGAAAAGCGGTTTGAAGCGGGTCCGGGTATGGACGATCCAGTAGGCCAATGGGATTCCGATCAACAGCAACAGGATCGTGGTCAGGCTCGCCAGGCGAAAGGTCAGCCACAGCGGTTGCCAATCAATCGTCATGTACGCTCCGCGCACGGCGCTTCAGGGTCGGCCAACACGCTCATCTCGTTCGCCTTGATCAAGGCTTCGACGCGATCTCCGACCTGCAGCGCCAAGGCGGCCGTGGAGCGGGTCGTGATGATCGATTGCAGCCGATGGCCGGCGGCTTCCAGCACCACCTTGCTGAGGATCTGGCCGCGTTCGATCTCTAGCACGGTCGCGTGGATCCGGTTGCGCATGCTGAGGCGGCCAGTCAGATTCTTGGCCAGCGCCACATCGGTCTCGGCGAACAGCAGCGTCACTGCCATGCCGATCTGCCAGCGTTCGGCCCGGAAGCTGGCATCGACCAGGGTGGCCGTCAATTGATGGCCGGCGGCAGTCACATCGATCAGGGCGATGCTGCCGCAACTGTCGACGGCCGTCACGATGCCAGACAGCCGGTTCATGGCAATTGGTAGCCATCGCTGGCGAAAATCGCGCGCGCCGGAGCCGACAGCAGGAACGCATGCAGCTGCCGCACCGCCTCTCGATGATGCCGGTCACCGTGACGCGTGATGACCATGCCCTGCGCGATTGGTTGATAGGCTTCGGCCGGCACTTCGATCCAGCGACCCTTGCCCTGCATTGCCGCGCTGACGACCACTGATTTGGCGGTAAAGCCGGCGTCGACTGCCTGTGAATCCACATATTGATTGACTTGCGAAATACTCTCCGCGAAGACGAGCTTTGGTTGCAACGACGCCTGCAGCTGATAAAACGTCAATGCCCTCAAGGCTTCCCGTCCGTACGGCGCAGCAGTCGGACTGGCGAGCGCGATCCGTTTGACATCGGCGCTGGCCAAACTGCGCTGCCAATGCGCCAGGTCCAGCGGCTTGCGCGTCCACAGCACGAGAATACCCTTCGCATACACAGCCGGTGCGCCGGCAGTCTGGCCAGACTGGTGCAACTGCTCGGGGAACGCCATGTCGGCCGACAGGAACAGGTCAAGCGGCGCGCCAAGCTGAATCTGGGTCGCCAGGCGACCGGAGGAGTTGAAACTCGGTTGCAAGCGGTGACCGGTCTGCTTTTCGAATGCTGCCTGGAGCGCGCCGAAGACAAATTGCAGATTGGCTGCGACACCGATCGACAAGGTGTCCGCCCGGCTGGACGTGCTGCAGAATAGAGCCAGCATCAGCGCCACGATGCGCGCTGCCGGCTGAAAAGGTGACTCGCGTGAACGCATCGACAAAGCCTTGAATGGAAAATAGCGCGCGCTGTCACTGCCAGCGATAACGGGATAGAGCAGAATTCCTGGGCGGATTGCGCACTTGGATCGCATCGCACCGGATCTCGTTGTATCGATCTCGTTGTATACGGGCGAATGTAAAGGACTTATAACTTTATGGCAAATCGCGGGGCGCATCGCGGGACGACATACAGCGGTTTAATCCATTTGGCGCAGGCAGGACGATGCCATCGGGTGGCGCGCCTGCTGCCGGGTTTTAGGAAGACAAGTTCGGCCAATATCCTGAGCGTCAATCAGCCGCCGCAATCATGCTAGCCGATGAGAGCGGCACGATCGCGTCGCGCACGGCTGCCTTGGTCAGCCGCGTCTTCAGGATCTGATAGACATCGCGGTCGAATGCCGGCGAGGCGCTGCCGGCCAGGGCCGCCGCGGCCGCCAGGTCGTCCGCCGGCACCGAACCGAGATAACCCCACTGATTGACGACATGCAAGGCAGCGCCTTCGATGATGCCGACCGCGTCGTCGAAAGGCCAGCGCGGCATGCGCCAGGATTGCAATGCCTCGAGGGTGCGACGGCCATGCTCGGCCAGCGATTCCACCCCGATGCAGGCGCCACTGCAGCGCCGTACCTGGTGGCCGAAACACGGCTTGCCGGTCTTGATCTTTTCCAGGCCCAGCAAACCATGGCACAACTGATGGGCATCGGCGAGCGAACGCAGGGCGTCGGTCGCCTTACGGTGGCTGACAAACGGGCCGTACAGGTTGCCGTCCGACGTAAAGAACAGGTCATCCGGATGCGCCAGCGCCAGCAGCAGCCGCTCACCTTTCTGTACCAGGCGCCAGGCACACGCTTCTTCGGTCCGGCGCAATTGATGGTTGTGCGCCGGTTGCAGGCGCTTGACGAGAATCGCTTCCTGCAGCAGGGCGCCGAGTTCGCCGGCAGTCTCGATCCATTCAATGCGGCGCACTTGCTGTGACAGCAGCATTTCCTTCGACGACCGATGATCCCCGCTGAAGTGCGACAGCACCCGGCGCCGCAGTTGATTGGACTTGCCGATGTAGAGCGGCAGGGCGGTCTCGTCAAAGAACAGGTACACGCCGTGGCGGTCGGGCATCGCATCGATGCAGGCCGGATCCAGATGCGATGGCCAGCTCGGGCGGGCGGTCAGCGTCTGCACGGCGGCAACGATCTGCTCCGCGGGCAGACTGCGATGGATCGATTGCCAGAATTGCCAGATCAGCCGGGCGTCGCCCAGCGCCCGATGGCGCTCGCTCACCTGCAAGCGGTGCCGCTCGATCAGCGAATCGAGATTGTGCCGGCCGAAACCCGGGTACAGCTTGCGCGAGAGCTTGACGGTACACAGAACCTGCGGCTTGAAATCGATGCCGGCACGGCGGAATGCGTTTTTCAAAAAGCCGTAATCGAAACGGGCATTGTGGGCGATGAACAGGCAGCCTTCCAGGCGTGCATGCAACTCTTCGGCAAGCTGCTCGAATTGCGGCGCATCGGCCACCATGGCATTTGAAATGCCGGTCAGCGATTCGATGAAGGGCGGAATCCGCGCCTCCGGTCGCACCAGGCTGCTCCATTCGCGCACGCCGTCGGCATCGACTTCGACGATGCCGATCTCGGTAATCCAATCGGACGTGATGGTCGCACCCGTCGTCTCGAGATCGACGAAGGCGAGACGTGTATGGTGGGGATCGAAGCGCATCGAGGAGGGGGCCGGCCGCATTCGGCAAGAGCGCCGCACTGCATCCGATTACTGTATATAAAACCAGTATAGTATAGAAAAAGTCTTGCGCGGGTCAGCACGTTTGCGGGGCACTTGAATACCCGCCGGATCAGAGAGCTGCCGAAGCCCGGCTTCCAAGGCCATCCCTCCGGCTTGCCGGCGACTGCGCCAAACTCAATCAGGCTATCGGCTAACGCAATGGAGCGAACCGCGCCGCGCCCTATAATATGGGCATGCGTACGGACATGCGACGACGGACATGGGACAGGCCACCTGCGGATGCTCAGGCACTCAAGCCATTGCCTGATGCGGCCGTCGCTGGCTGACGATCGAACGAGGTATAAGAATGGCAAATCAATGGAACCGTGCGACAGCTGCACTGGCGGTGCTCATGGCACTGCTGGTCGGTGGTTGCGATCGCGAGGGGCAACCGGTGCAGGAATTTGGCTTGGAAAAATTGGCGGTCGGTGTGTCGACCGAAGCCGACGTGCGACTCGCCATGGGCCCGCCGGAGACCACCTGGGAAGAAGAAAACGGTGCCCGGATCCTGGAATATCCAAAAGGCCCGGAAGGTGCGCACACCTGGATCTTCAGCATCGATACACGCGGCAAGCTCGTCGAATATCACCAGGCGCTGACGCCGCAGAACCTGGCGCGGGTCCAGCCCGGAATGAGCCGCGACGATGTCCGGCGCCTGCTGGGCAAGCCGCGGACGGTGGTCCCCTTCAAGCGCCTCAATGAAGAAGTCTGGGATTACCGTTTTCTCGACAATCAGCAGCCGCGCCTGTTCAATGTCCACCTCGACCAAGGCACCGGCAAGGTGACCAAGACCTCCAGCAGCGACATCGGCAACTGAGCGGCTTTTGTCGGATTGCGCACAGCCGGGCGCGGCCGCTTGCTGCAACCACTTGCTGCAACCACCTGCTGCAACCACGTATCATGCGTGCCATGCAAAAGAATCACCTTTTCCAGCACCGCCGTCTAGCTGCATCGTCCTTTCCCCGTCTTGTACCCGATGACGACTGCCGGGTACCGTTGTGAGGACCGACGCGACAATCGTCTGGACTGAAGGCGAGCAAGCGCATAGCGCCCTCTGGCGTTCCACCGCCGGCCTGCCGCCGCCGACCCGAATCGTGGTGGCCGATGATCGAATGACTGCGGATGTAGCCTTCCGCCTGGCATCCGAAGGCACGGCGCTGCTGTGGCGCGGCGACTTTCAAAACGCGCGTCAATTGCTGCAGGCAATGGCGCGCCGCATCGATAGCCCTGCCAAGCGCAACCGTCGCAAACCGACCGCACCTGCCGGCCCCGTTGATGCATTCAATGCCCATCGGCTGGCACAATCGCAGCGCGCCCGCACGCTGGGCCGGTTACTGCTGCCGATGCAGGCCGATGGTTCGATTGCGCTGCGTCGTGCGCCCGACGTGCGCGCTGCGGTCGAATCGGCATACGGCACGGCGGCCGAGCCGGCGAACTCGGTGCTGTCGCTGCGCGAACTGCTGGGACTGATCGGCGCCTACGAGTGGCGTAAAAAAGGTGTCGAAATCGCCGAACTTGGCGCGCGCATCCATCCGCACTATGGTGTTTTCGCACCAATCCGCAACGAGTACATCAGCCTGGTGGCACGGGCGCCGCTGCCGGCGACTACGCTGGCGTTCGACATCGGCACCGGCACGGGCGTCCTGGCCGCCGTGCTGGCGCAGCGTGGCGTGGCACGCATCGTCGCGACCGATCTCGACCCGCGCGCGCTGGCCTGTGCGCAAGAAAATCTCGAGCGGCTTGGATTTGGCAGCCGCGTCGAGTTGCTGGCCGCCGACCTGTTCCCACCGGGCCGTGCGCCGCTGGTCGTATGCAATCCGCCGTGGGTGCCGGCGCGCCCGAGTTCACCGCTGGAACATGCGGTCTATGATCCGGACAGCCGGATGCTGCGCGGTTTCCTCAATGGCCTGCCAGCGCATTTGAGTCCTGGAGGCGAAGGCTGGCTCATCCTGTCGGATCTGGCGGAACACCTTGGCCTGCGCAGTCGTGAAGCATTGCTGACGATGATTGCCGGCGCCGGACTCCAGGTTCTGGACCGTCTCGATGTGCGACCGCAGCATCCGAAAGTTTCCGACGCCAGCGATGCGCTGCATGCCGCACGCGCCGCAGAGGTAACGTCATTGTGGCGCCTGGGCGCCGTCTGACGATTGCCGACGCCTTTTGTCAGTGGCTGCAACAGGTCACTCGTCGGCGTATGAATTTGCAATCATTTTCAATGAAACTAAAGAAACCGGAAAATGCCGCCGATAATTGTAGGTGACGGTGACAAACCGTCTCTGGCCTTCGACTGACACTGAGTGCGACGCAGGGCCGATGACACGTCGTATCCGCAGAAGCTTGCGGCGCAGTACAGAAGCCCGCGCCAAAACTGGTCGCGGGCTTTTTCTTTGAAGAGGATATTTTTAAGCTGTTGGCCCAAACGTGCTTTCCAGGGCGTTGTTGCCGCCTTGCCTGATAAATTTGGCATGGTTCGGTTGTCTTGATGTTGGCATGGTCCGCAAAGCAGCGAAAGTTTCGAAATATTCCAACTTTCCTCGAAAAATCTTCATCGCATGACGATTTATTACTGTTATATCGAGGAATATTAACTTTTCGGCGATGGCTCTTCAGCCTTGCTGGTTTCAAATGCTTCGCGAACGACTTCCTCGATACGGCTGAGAACCTGCTCTGGGAGGTGGTGATACTGCTTGCGGCGGTTGGCAGACAGTGTGTTCTTGTTGGACTGAATCATCCGGATAAGGGCAGACAGGTCATTCCGGGGGAGGTCCAGCTCATTGTTCAGTTTCGAAAAGGCCACGTCGTAGCCCTGCAACCAAGCAAGCTCGCGCGGGATCTCGTCTTGAACGGCTTGCTTGAACATGGCATGGAGAAATGCAACCTCCCGGTCCGCTTCAAAAAAACGGTAGGGACGACTGCCCGGCGTGCGCAGGATGACAGGGTCAAAGTCGCTGCGACGGTAGTTCCAGAGCGCCGTTACCGGCTGTGAAAAAGCAGTCAACACTGCAAGATAAGCCGGGAGGTTCCGCTCGATCACGGCAGAGACCGGGATAACGGTCTCAGGTCCCATGAGCCCGGAGCGTGCCAGCGTGTGCTGGATTAAAAAGCGGTGCAGACGGCCATTGCCGTCCAGGAATGGGTGCAGGTAGACGAAACTGAAGGCTGCACAGGCTGCCTTGACCAGCACGTCGGTGCAACGTTTGTCGTCGTTAATGAAGGCTTCCCAGCCATGCATGACCCGGTCTAGGTCCGCAACGGGCGTCGGTAGGAATGCAATTCGACCTGAACTGTCTTCCAGCCAATTCTGCTTGGTTCGATAGGATGCCTCCTGGCTGTAGACGTCGCGCACGATGACGTTCTGCAGATTCACCAGCCATTCTTCGGTCACCTGGCCTGGCTCTCCGGCACGCTTCAAGAGCTGCACGAACCGCTCCTGTTTGTCGGAACTTGGCGTCTCCGATTCAATGGCGTAGCTGCCGCGGGTTTCTGACAAATACAAGTATGCCAGCATCCTGCGATAAAGCTCCGGGTCGTCCACCGCGTTGAGTATCCTTTGCGCGTCCTGCATCAGGTCTGGCAGAGGAGGGTCCTGCGGTATGGCCGCGCGCCGCACGATCGGGCAGAAAGCTGGCGTGCCCAGCGCGTTGTTGCGTACCCGAAACTTGGGACCGCGGGTGCTTTGCGCGGCAGTGTAGTAGACGTCTTCAGGAAAGAGGTCAACATAGCCGCCCTTGACGTTTACGCCAGCATTCAATTCCTTGCCTGTCAGCCACTCCCAGAGGAAGCAAGCCCGGCGTATGTGTTCGCCTGTAGGCGTTGCCTGCAAACGGACAATCAAATCGCCTGGCGTCATGTGCTCGAAGACGGCATCGATGATTTCCAAATTAACACCCTCGTGGCGCAGCGCAAATTCCAGGTGGCCCACCATGGTGTTCTCGAAGGCCACACCAGTGGGAAACAGGATGCGGGTGTCGCTGTCAATGCGACGGTTTGCCGAGGAACTGACATACGACGGCCTTGCCAGAGGCAAAACATTGAGTTTCAGGCTCTCAATCAGGTACGCATAGCCAATGAAATTCATCGAATTAATTTAACCTCCATCGAATATTTTTAACTTAAAGTATTTAATTGCTAATTTCATCGAAATATTATAATAAAACTGTATTGAGTGCAAGACATGGGAAAAAAAGTGGAGGAAGAATGATTGAGCGTGGAAATGTTGCCGCCGTTGGAGCCGCTTGGCGAAACCAGTGGCAACGTGCTTCGACTTCATGAAGCGCCGCACCGAAAAATCGTAGATTTTTGATACCTGCGGGTTTTGGCTAACATCTTAATAAAATTCTTTGGAGAAACAGATTAACGGTGCGGTACGGCCGACCAGCGGGAGATCAAGCACTAGTTTCCATATGGCAATCAATTTATACTCGAACCAAATAACGAGGAGTGCTTATGGACAACTTTGCAATACAGGGAAAATACCCTGGCCCGGCCGGATGCGACGCTGCATTCGACACTGCGCCCCGTCCTGCAAATTTTGCTCCTTGTTGCGGTGTGTACCACCGCGGTTTCACGCTGATCGAATTGATGATCGCAGTGGCCATCATCGGCATCCTGTCGGCCATCGCACTGCCGGCGTACAACGATTACATCCTGCGCGGCAAACTGGTCGAAGCCAGCACCACGCTGTCGACCCTGCGCGCGAACATGGAACAGTATTACCAGGACAACCGCACCTACGTCGATCAGACCGCGCCGATCACCTCGGTCTGTGGCGCCTTGCCGGCGTTGAAAAACTTTACGCTGACCTGCCCGACCCAGACTGCAACCGCCTACACGATCACCGCCACCGGCAAGGTAGGCGTGCCCAGCCAATTCATCTATACGATAGACCAGACCGGCGCGCAGACCTCCAAGGTCAGTACCGCCTGGGACAGCGCCGGAACGACCTATCAGTGCTGGATCATGAAAAAAGGTGGAACGTGCTGACATGCCGCGCAGAGCGCGGTTTTTCCGTGCTCGAACTGATGATCACCATTGCGGTGATCGCCATCCTGGCCATTCTGGGCATGCCCACCATGGCCGGCGCGATCAGCAATGCCAAGGTCCGCTCAGCGACCGAAGCGCTGCAGAACGGCTTGCGCAACGCCCAGGCAGAAGCGATCCGCCG
>JAYUWF010000116.1:0-1977 GCA_043753685.1 Herminiimonas sp. | reverse complement strand
GCGGTCCATGATGCTGGCGAGGTCTTCACGCAGTCGATTGAACATGAGCTTCTGGTGCCATGGAAAAATCAGGAACGATGATGGTAACAAGTGCTGTCGCGTCCTGCTGGCCGTCGAACGACGCCCTGGCAGGCGCGTTCAGCGCGGCGTGGCAATGCGCTGTCGGCGCGCCTCGTACAGGCAGACACCGGAAGCCACCGAAACATTCAGGCTCTCCACCGAGCCGAACATCGGCACGGACACCAGCACGTCGCAGGTCTCGCGCGTCAGGCGCCGCATGCCCTCGCCTTCCGAACCCATCACCAGTGCGGCACCACCCGTGAAATCGGCATCGTACAAACCTTTTTCCGCATCCTCGGTGGTGCCGATGAGCAGGATCTCGCGCTCTTTCAGGTCACGCAGGGTGCGCGCCAGATTGGTCACGGTAATGTAGGGAACGGTCTCGGCAGCGCCGCTGGCAACCTTGGCGGCGGTCGCATTCAAGCCCACGGCACGGTCCTTCGGTGCGATCACCGCATGCGCGCCGGCGCCGTCGGCCACGCGCAGGCAAGCGCCAAGATTGTGCGGGTCGGTGATGCCATCGAGGATCAGAATCAGCGGCGGACCTTCGATCGCGTCCAGCAGTTCATCCAGGTTGCGCGCCAGCGACAGCTCGCCGGCCTTGGCCACCACGCCCTGATGGCGCCGGGTACCGACGATGTTCGACAGGCGCTGGTCGTCGGCCGGAATGACGCGGACGTTGACGGCCTTGGCCGCCTTGATCAGGTCCTGCATGCGCCGGTCTTCGCGGCTGGCGTCGATGTAGATTTCCTCGACGCTCGAGGCTTCATGACGCAGGCGGGCGGTCACCGCATGAAAGCCGAAAATCATTTTGCTTTTCATGATCAGCGCTTCTTCTTGCCGGATTTGTTGAACGCCTTCGGCGCACGTTGCGCGTCACCGCCTGCGTTGACGGCGTTGTTGCCAGCGCCCTTGCCGCCCCTGCCACCAATCTTGCCCGCGCCTCTAGTGCCCGACTTGGCAGCCTTGCCCACGGTCGATACATCGTTCGCAGCCGTGAAGCCAGCCTCATCCTGCGATGGCGCATTCTTCGACGATTTCGCCGAGCGTGCCTGATGCTCGTTGTCGGCACGACGCGCCTCGTTCTTCAACAGGGTCTTGATGCCCGGCTCGGTCACCAGACGCAGGTCGATCTTGCGCGCATCGAGGTCGACCCGGCTAACCTGTACCGTGACGCGGTCGGTCAGCTGATAACGGATACCGGTGCGTTCGCCACGCAGTTCGTGACGCGCTTCGTCGTACTGGAAATAGTCGGCGCCCAGTTCGGTGACATGCACCATGCCTTCGATGAACAGCGAATCGAGCTGCACGAAGATACCGAAGGTCGCAACACCGGAGATCGTGCCAGTAAATTCCTCACCCAGCTTGTCGCGGATGAAGTAACACTTGAGCCAGGCTTCGACATCACGGGACGCTTCGTCGGCCCGCCGCTCGTTGGCCGAACAATGGATGCCGAGCGCTTCCCAAATGGCCAGATCGCCGTCCGGACGCTTCTTGCCCGCGGCCTTGTCCTGCGCATGCTGCTTGCGTGCCGCCGGCGAGAGCATGGTATTGAGCACGCTGGTGTCGATACCGTTCGGCACGTAGCGTTTGCCTTGCAGGATCGCCTTGATGGCACGATGCGTCAGCAGATCCGGATAGCGCCGGATCGGGCTGGTGAAGTGCGCATACGCATTGTACGACAGGCCGAAGTGGCCGATGTTCTCCGGGCTGTAGACCGCTTGCTGCATCGAGCGCAACAGCATCGTCTGCAGCAGCAGCGCATCCGGCCTGACCTTGATCTTCGGCATCAGCGCCGCATAGTCGGAAGCCGTCGGCGTGTCGCCACCACCGAGATGCAGGCCGAGCTGCTTCAGGAAGGTGCGCAACTGCGTCAGTTTTTCCTTGGTCGGCTGCGCATGCACCCGGTAGACCGCC
>JAYUWF010000115.1:0-6213 GCA_043753685.1 Herminiimonas sp. | reverse complement strand
TGCGTACCGATGTCGAGAGCGCCGAGATCGCCGGCAAGGTTTCACGAGGCGCCGGCGAACTGCGAAAGGCTTGACGCTTTTCAGGGAATCTGCAACCGTCCGATGGTCTTGAGCGCATCCTGCGGATCGTTCTGCAGGACGACGATTTCCCCCGGCGCGGTCGAGACGCCAGCGATCGCATCGATGTTGTAGTTGTGCGTCACCAGCACCAGGTTCGACCCTGCCAGCGGCTGACGGGTGGCGGCCTTCACTTCCCGCAGCTTTTCGTCGGCATTTTTGCTGCGGTCGTTGAAGATCGAATTCAGCATGCGGTTCGGCATACCCTGGCCGAACGCAAGTTGCGCGGTATCGACACAGCGGCACCAGCGGCTGGTGTAGACCGATCCGACCGGCACGCCTTGGGCCTGGAATGCGCTGCCGATGCGCTGCGCATGCGCGCGTCCTTGCGACGACAGATTACGCTGGGTACTGCATTTGCCGATCTCGAAACCTTCCGGGTCGCCGATGCCGGCATCGGTTTCGGCATGCCGGATCAGCACCGTGTAGCCACCGTTTTTCAGTTTTTCCCAAAGCGCGGCATCGTTCTGGTCTGCTGCGGGCTGGGCCAATGCGGGAGCCAATGTCGATCCTGCGATGGACATGCACAACAGGAAGGCGATGAGGAAACGGCGCATGAAATTTCCTTGATCAAATGGACACGCAAGCTGCGAATGGCGATAGGTTTGCCAAGATGGCGAAGTCGGCCCAACGCAGCCGGTTGAATTACGGTATCTCTGACAAGGACATGCTTTGTGTTCAGTCACCCCGAATTATTTTATCGTGCAAATGCATGCGAGTTCGTATCGTGACACTTATCCCAGCGTTCTAATTGCAAGACTTCAACCGTGGTTTTTGGCTGGGCTCTGCGATTGCAGTGTCCGTATTTTAACCGGCAGCCGTGCGGGAATATTGTCAGGCAGCGGCCCCTTCTGGAGAATTAAAATGGGTTTTAATCCTTTTGCAACATTTACCAATGCAGTTTCAGGCGTTGTCGATGGCGCTATGACGTGGGGGAAAGCTTCGGTGAATCAGACCACCTCCGTAATGCATGGCGATTTTAGTCACACGGTGGAAAACGGCGAGGCAGCGGCAGGTGGCGCATTTGAGTTGGGCATTAATGGCATGACGCTCTCATCAGGGACAGGGTTTGCTGCCGCTTGTATCATGGACGGTGTGACGTCGTAGGTCGCGACTGCTTTTAAGCAATCAATGCGTTCCGGTCCTCACCGCGCATGCACTCCTGAAACGCGCAGGATGCCCTTCATGCCGGCGAGCCGGACGCATCCGTGACCCAGTCAAGCTGAAGTACTGTCCCATGCAAACTGCATCACTGACATCAAGCGACATCACCACCCTTTCGCTGCGACAGGATATCGGCCATGCTATCCGCGCCGGGCGTCTTGTTGAAGCAGAAGCGAAGCTACAGGTGCTCGCCGAGTTAGAACCCGATTCACGAGCACTGTTGGTGTTGCAATCGATGCTAGGGATCCGTCTTGGACAGGTGCTCGACGTGGTCCGGCGTCTGAACCAGTTGCCAGACGATGCTGTCCCGGAAATGAAAGCCCTTTGCCTCAAGCTGATCGGTGACCCGACCTGGTACGGTTACGCAACTGCGCTGGAGGATTCGCCAGATCCGTCCATCCGCAAAGCCATGCGGGGCTTGCTGGGCCGTCCCGAGGAAGTGGTCGGGCAATAACAGATGGGATCTGAAATCACCCGGACTTGATCGCCCCGGCAGCCCTGGGACGCACAAAAACGAAACCGCGCCATTCGAACGCTAAGGTTACCCCAAGGGAACTAAGTGGCAGTCACAGGATCCTAGTGTTTTAGGACAACTTTCTGTGAGCGCAACATGGCGTCGATCCATCCGGCTCAGGCCTCCCTAGATGTAATTCCGTGCACAAAACAGCTGCCGACAGGTAAATTCGTCGCTTATATCGAGCATCGCCCCGGTGGTTCGCCAGACGACGATATCGAATCGTTCATCGCAGGCGAATTCGACGATGCCGCCGCAGCCCGTGCGGCTGCGGTACGTCTGATGCAGACGTTTCGATCGAGCGTGGTGGCGCCTGGCGTGGATGGTCGCCCGGGTTGAACCAAGAAACAAATGGAGAAGAATTTCGATGCCGCGCTGGAAGGCGGACTGGCATCAGACCGGCGCGCCGGGCGCCGATCCGGTGCAAGACTTACTTGGTTTTTGCAAAAGCTTTTTTCAGGTCAGACGAAGCAAGCGCTTCTGCTTCCTTCGCCAGCGGCACCACCGCGCCCATGCCGAAAAATTCATGGGTCACGCCTGCATAATTCTTGTAATTCACTGCGATGCCCTCAGCGGTCAGGCGGTCGGCATACGCCTTGCCTTCGGACATCAACGGATCAATTTCGACAGTAATCACGGTCGCAGGCGGCAACCCCTTGAGTGACTTCGCTTGCAATGGCGACAGGTACGGATTGGTGCCGTCTTCCGGGCTCTTCATGTACTGCTTGAAGAACCATTCCATCATCGGCTTGTTCAGCGGCTTTGCTGCTGCGTTGGCCATGTAGGACGGGGTGTCGAAAGCATAGTTAGTGATCGGGTAGACCAACAGCTGATAGATCGGCATCGCCACGCCCTTGTCGCGTGCCATCAATGCGACGGCAGTTGCCAGATTGCCGCCAGCGCTTTCGCCACCGACTGCCACGCGCGTCGGATCACCGTTGATTTCCTTTGCATGCGCGAGAACCCACTGATACGCGGCGAATGAGTCGTCATGGGCAACTGGAAACTTGAATTCCGGTGCACGGTGGTAGTCGACGGCAACCATGATGGCTTCGGCGCCATTGGCCAGGGCCCTCGGCGATGCATCGTAGGTCTTGGTATCGGCAATTACCCAACCACCGCCGTGGTAATACACCATGACGGGGAATGGCCCCTTGCCCTTCGGCGTGTAAACATGAATAGGGATGGCACCGTGAGGGCCGGTGATCGTCATGTGCTTGACGCTGGCAACCGGTTCTGGCGCCGTGCTCTTCTTGTCCTGTGTCAGAAGTTTTTTGACGGCGTCGGCAGGTGTCGGTTGCTTGCGCGCCTCGGCTGGCGTGAGTGTGTCGATCGGTTTTCCGCCGAGCGAACCCAGTGCATCAAGGACTTTTTGCATTGCAGGTTCCGCTTTCGGCGGGGTTGCTGCAGCAGCCTGGGCCAGGGTTGGCATGTGGACCGATGTAGTCAGGACAGCAATTCCGACCGGTAACAGCAGGGGACGTAAGTTCATGAGCAAAATCCTTGTGTTTGAAAACCGTGAAGGCGTCATCCGATCGTCACGACCGAGCCAGCGACGAAGGCTGTACGCGGTGGAGCGAAAGACGCGGAGGTCACAAGATAGTCTTATTAAACTTACAGGTTTGTTCGATAGCACGCTTACTTTGAAACTTGTTTGTCGTCGATCTATTCGCGCACTCGCCTTCTGTTTTTTGCGTCAATCTCGGATTTCAAATCACTTCCAATCCGGCGCAATCTTCTGAGGGTTGTCGCACAGACAACCGTTTTTAGGATCCCTACGCTGGAGGTCCATTCAAAGGAGACCTTCATGGCTGACACCATTTTTGCATCGAAAAAACCAATGATCACCGGCTTGTTCCGTGATCGCCAAAGCGCAGAGGCAGCCTATCAATCGGTCACCGACCGTGGCTACGCGAAAGACGACGTCAGTCTCGTGATGTCGGACGATGCACGGGCACGCCACTTTTCAGGCACTGACGCGGCCAGTACTGAACTCGGCAGCAAGGCCGGCGAGGGCGCAGGCATCGGCGGCGCCATCGGCGGCACCCTTGGCGCAATCGTCGCAGCCATTGCCGCAGTCGGTACCTCGATCGCGGTGCCGGGCCTCGGTCTGGTTGTCGCGGGTCCGTTGGTTGCAGCACTGGCTGGCGCTGGCGCGGGCGGCGCCACGGGCGGCATTCTCGGTGCCCTGATCGGCTGGGGTATTCCAGAGGAGCGCGTCAAGCATTACGACGATGGCATTCGCGAAGGCGGCATCCTGATGGGCGTGACGCCGCGCTCGGAAGAGGATGCAGCGCACATCCAGGCGTCATGGAAAGAACACAACGGCGAACACATCATCGGTACCGGGCTTGGCGCCGGTGCTGGCGCTCTCACGGGTGCAGCGATCGGTGCCGTCGCCGGTCCGGTGGGCTCGGTGATCGGTGGCGCCATCGGCGCCGTTACCGGCGGCCTGGCAGGCAAGGGCGCAGCAGAGGTGGTCAATCCGGATGCAGGGGACGATCTGTCGGATCACAACCTGGCCAAAGGCTCCGGCGCGACCGGCGGTGCCATCGCCGGTGCCGCAGTCGGCGCTGTCGGTGGTCCGATCGGCATGGCGGCCGGTGCCGCGGTGGGCGCCGTCGTCGGGGGCGCGGTCTTGCAAGGTGCCGCTGGCGTCGTCAATCCGGCGAACGAGGATGCGCACTGGCGCGAAGCCTACGTGCGCGAACCTTATTACAAGCGCGAACTCAACTATAACGACTATGCACCCGCGTACAAGCTCGGATACAGCGCCCGTGGCCGCTCGTCCAGCACCTTCGAGTCGGCAGAACCGCAACTCGTGCAGGATTGGGAAACCACGAAAGGCAGCTCACGCCTGACGTGGGAAGAAGCGAAGAGTGCGAGCCGGGCCGCCTGGAATCGGATCGGCTAAGCGATCAGCCAACCGAATGGCTGGCACATGCCCCCGAAGCGCGACATCGTTCGTCGGTCCGGGGGCTTTTTAACGCCGAAAATGCATTGAAGCATGCTGAAGAAGGCCGGGAAGATGACTGAACTAATCGGATGGATGAGCACCCTGATTCTCTGCGCAACGATCTCCCGACAGGTCTACACGGAGTGGAAAACCAAATCCACGGCCGGGGTCTCGAAATGGCTTTTCATTGGACAGCTGACCGCCTCGGCTGGCTTCACTGTCTACAGCATCCTGTTGGAGAACTGGGTATTTGCCGCATCGAATATTTTTTTGCTCGTCACAGCGCTTCTCGGGCAATTTCTTTACATGAAGAACAAGCGCGCGGATTGAACCACTGGCCGAGGCGCGATCATGCGATCTTGCGCGCGCTCGACGGTGGACTCGACGGCGTGCCTCCCTGCCGCTGTTGTTGTTGCTCGCGCAAGCATGCTGCGCAACAGGCACGCACGTAACCGCGCAATTCGTCGTAGCTGAGCGGCTTTTGAAAATACACCACGCCGACCGGTACCCCGCCACGCGCCGCCAGCGTCTCTGGCGTCATGCTCGAGACGATCGCGATGTGCATGTCGCGCAAATCGGGTTGGGCCAGGATGGTGCTGATGACTTCGTAGCCGTCGATCCCCGCCATGACGATATCGACCATCAGGATGTCGGGCTTGCGGCGGGTAATTTCGATCAGCGCCTGATAACCGTTTTCACAATACGTGACGACGATCGGTAATTGCCATGCCGCCAGCTGGCGGCTGTAGAGTTCGCGCTGCATCGGAGAATCTTCGATGATCATCAACGACAATTTGCGCGCAACATCGCCGCTGCCCTCGGGCAATGTCACCACCGACGCCAGGTGCGCTGACGCCAGGTACGTCGCCACCGGTGGCTTCGCTAACACCCCGGCTGTCTCGCCATCCATCCGGCAGCGATATGCCTGCACGGCGGTCACGGGAATGCGCCGGTGTCCGCCGCGTGTCTTCCACGCTTCCAGCGTACCGGCTTCGACCAGTTGTTGCACGTAAGTAACAGAGATGCCAAGGATATTGGCAGCCTGCTGCGTCGTACAGTATTTGCTAGTGGTCATGAACAATAGCCTACTGAAATTCACAATTTAAAGAATTTGAAAGAAAAAATGGAATTTATTCATGAAATTCAATAATACCATGCCGTAAAATTGCTTTCAAGAATTAAAATAGATGCTTTTGCACGCGTTTCATTTGCTCGCATTGCTGATACGGCCGCCATTCGTCCTCCCCGTGCATTGATTCCAGTGCCGGGCTCGACCAACCCGGCTTCGAGAGGAATAGGGATGAGGGACTTGTTATCGATGCACTCGCGTACCCGGAAATGGCTGATGGCCGGCCTGTTCGGTCTGCTTGGCGTCGGACTGTTCCTGATATTGCGGCCGGGCTTGTCGGCACCTCCCACGATCATCGGAAAGATCACGCTGGCGCTACCGACTCAGATCAGT
>JAYUWF010000114.1:0-18895 GCA_043753685.1 Herminiimonas sp. | reverse complement strand
AGTATTGACGATTTGCTTTTCGGTCATCATCATTGAAACCAATGGTAACAATATTAGGTGATTAGTGGGGGCTTCGGACATTCCTTGCTTTCGGATTCGTAGGGAAGCGGTTGCGAGTGGCCTGGTTTCAATGTCAACCGGAGACAAGTTCATGAAAGTTCATCTGAAAGTGATGGGTGAGGCACTTTGTACCTCGCTTACCAAGGCGCTGCAAAGTGACATTGCTGCCGCCGCGTGTGCTGCCTGCAAGGATGATGTGAACTGGCAGGTGTCCGCCATACCTCGCGGCTTTCAACCGCAGGAATGGGTGTGCCAGCAAACGAATCCAACCGTTCTGGTAGTCGACGCAGACGACGCAGTGCTGCTGCGCAGCCTTCAGGCATCGCAAGGTGCATTGCATCATCTAGTGAGCAGCACACGCCACCCTGCGGTCGTGCGCTGCCCAGTCGTCCTGGTATTCAGCTCACCTGCTACCTTGGCGCAATGCACCCACTTGCCTGACTTTGCGTCCGACTGGATGCTCGCCGGCGGCCTGGATGCGGAATCCGTGCCGCGGATCCTTGGAGCGCTTCGACGTGGCAATGTGTTGCCCACATCGCAGCATCATTCAGCGCTTACGTTGATCGCGTCGACACGCACAATGATCTACGAAGATACCAGCGCGCGTTTGACGCCTGCCGAATACACCTTGTTAGAATTGTTCCTGAATAACATTGGCAGTATTATTTCGCTTCAAGAATTAGTCCAGACATTCCAAGCAAGCGGTAAATCTGCCGAAGCCAACAATATCCGCGTTGCGATCTATCAACTACGCCTGAAGTTGGATACGCTAACCAAATCGCAAATGCCATTGACAAGTATTTATCGACAAGGCTATTGCTTGCGACAAAAACTCAAGTCTAAACCGCTGCACGTACCGATGTCGACGATGGGCAATCGTTATGGCGCGCAAAATTCGATTTGATCAACTACTCCGTCAGGCCCAACGATTTCTGCATCTCCAAAATCGATTTGGGAAATAGTTGGTTGCATTCGTTGGTAATGAACCTGTACTACGCACCGTTAGACCGTTCACGTGAGTCTGCACGCCACCGCAATGCGACGTACCCACCAGTCCGTCACGTGACGATCCGGTAACATGGTACGTAGGCTTTGCCAGGAAGTTTCATCCTGTGTTGAGTAACGAATGACGCCAGCAACCGATCCATTGACGCCATGATGCGGGCATCTCCCTGAATTTCGAAGCAGCCGAATTGTTCAATCGCTCGGATACCTTGGTCTTTTACGTTGCCAGCAACCACCCCCGAAAATGCGCGCCTGAGGTTTGCCGCTAATATGTGGCGTGGCTGATTTTTTTCCAAATGAAGTCCCCGCATGTTCGCGTGGGTCGGCATGAATGGCCGTTGGAATTCGACGTCAATCTTCAATAACCAATTGAAGTAATACGCATCGGCTTTCGACTTTCGAAAAGCGCGCACTTCCTGGATCCCGGCGTCCATCGTTTGCGCGACACGCACTGGATCGTTGACGATAATCTGATATCTATTTTGTGCTTCAACTCCTAGTGTCTCACCGATAAACTCGTCAATCTGGCGGAAGTAGTCCCCTGCACTCTCCGGGCCAGTAAAAATCACAGGAAATGGCAAACTGGCATTTTCTGGGTGCAATAAAATTCCCAAAAGGTAGAGAATTTCCTCTGCCGTTCCGGCGCCTCCCGGGAACACCACGATCCCATGACCGACCCGAACGAATGCCTCCAACCGCTTTTCGATGTCGGGCATGATCACCAGATCGTTGACGATTGGATTCGGCGCCTCGGCTGCGATGATTCCCGGCTCGGATAATCCCAAATACCTGCCACCAGTGATGCGTTGCTTCGCGTGCCCAATCGTTGCCCCCTTCATGGGACCTTTCATTGCGCCCGGGCCACATCCTGTGCATATGTCGAGTCCGCGCAGACCCATTTGATATCCGACTTCCTTTGAGTAGTCGTATTCGGTTCGAGCAATGGAATGGCCGCCCCAACACACCACCAAATTCGGGCTGAGCTGCGGCTTGAGAATATTTGCATTCCGCAAAATATGGAATACCGAATCAGTGATGCCTTCGGAGCTCCCCAGGTCGAATCGAGGATTGCCATCGATTTCATCATTGGCGAAAATCACATCGCGCAAGACGGCAAACAAATGTTCGTGAATGCCCTTGATCATCTTGTTATCAACGAAGGCGGTCGCTGGCGCGCCGCGCACGTCCAGTTTTATGCCGCGCTCACGTTGCACGATGCTAATGGCAAATGACTGATAGCGTTCCAGCAGCTCTTTTCCATTATCTAATTGGTTCCCGCAGTTCAAGACGGCAAGCGAACAATTCCTGAATATCTCATACAACCCGCCTTGACTCGAATCGAGCAATTTTGCGACTTCGCTTTTGGAGAGAATGTCCAGACGCCCTTCTGGCGCAATCTGGGTATCGATGACGGGATGATTCATTAGCATCAGGCGTGTCTTGAAGTAGGAGTCAGGAGGAGACTTTACGCGAACTTTACCGTGGAGGTAAAGCGCTCGGACGCCATTTACTTTCAACTGCAGAAAACTTTGCGTGCGGTTTCAGATGATCACACCCGAATCAAGCACGCTCAGTTCGCAAGTGATCTCAGACGCATACAACACAGTACACGAAAATTAAAAAAGCCCGATGAACGTGGTTCATCGGGCCTGACTTTCGAGCCATTCGATCAGCGTTGACGCGAACCGAGCAACCGACCGAGAATGAAACCAGCGGCGACCGCAATACCGACAGCCAGTGCGGGCTTTTCGCGGACCTGGGTCCGGCCACTCGTCATCAGGCGGGCGTGTGCGTCTTTCAGCTGAACCGTTTTTTCGCTGACTGTCTCTGCGGCGACTGTGGCAAAACCTGAAAGCTTGTCGACGGCTTGGTGAGCGCCGGTCAGAATTCGATCCACGGCAGGACGCGCTGCTTCACTTGCCGCGTCGATCTTCGAATGCGCTGACCCGCTTCGGTCTTGAACCGACCGAGCAGCGTTTGCGACGCCATCGACGATTTGGTGGGCACTGCTGGCAGCGCGATCGACTATCGGCCGAGTAGCATCGCCGATCCGGTCCACCGCGCCGTGGACAGTTGAGCTCGCTTGGTCGACACGAGTGCCTGCGTTTGCCAGACCATTACTTGCAGAAGGAAAATTCGAAGTCGGTTCCATGAGATATACCCTTCAATGTATGAAAAAACAGAAAGTAGCTTGAAATAAATTGTCCTGCCCTTGGCAGACTAAGCTTCTGCGGCACCATATAAAACCGAACATCCGCATCGTCACAGCCAGCTGGATACTCATCAGTGGTCTTCGATGCGGTTCGATTGCTCTGGTCGACAAATGCCTTACCGTACCGTCCCGAGTGTAAAACTGGCTGCATCCATTGACAGTTCGGTAACGAACATAACAGGTATTTTGCGTTCGGCAAACCGGCTTAAACCTGGCCGTATCGAGACAATGCCCACTCTCAATGGCAACCGTTCTTCAGCGAAACTTTGATAAACTGCCTCTCAGAGCACGCCCGGTGCTGACAGCATGGTGAAAAACTGATGAGCAACAATTTTACATGGCCGGTTCCCGCCTACTACGAGTTGATCGGCCATACCAGCGTCGACCTGGATGACAATGTCTCGATGGCTGCAGTGGTCACCATGCTTGACGGGAAGTGGCAGGCAGGCATTCTGGTTGGGATGGATGTGGAACAGGCCGCCATCACATTTTTGCCGAAGCGTGGCAAAAATCCGGTCCAGATCGGTTTTTGCGATGTCAAAAGCATTCGGCTAACAGAGCCGATTCGCTTGACGCGCATGCAGCTCTCCCAACGGATTGCCGACGTCAGCGGTCCCGATTCGACCACCCAGGCATGCACGGTTCATTTCAGGGACGGCGATCCGATGGTCGCAGATACTGCGGGATTCATCGTTGAGCCTTTTGGCCTGTTTCTCTTTTTAATGACACAAGCAGACAACGTCCTGCGCTGGTTCATTCCGTCCAGTGCGATGATGAGCTATCGGATCGGCGAGCAGCTGGGCAAATTATTGGTCGATGAAAATCTGCTCAGCGTCGATTCCCTGAACACCGGCCTTGAAATCCAGGAACAGCTACGTTCCAACAAACTTGGCGACTATTTGAAGCGGCAAAACATCGTCGGCCAAGCCCAGCTTGAAGAAGTTTTGCAACGCCAGAAAAACATGCCGCAGGTTCGTTTAGGCGAAGCTCTGCTGCAAGAACAATTGATTACCCAGGAGCAGCTTGATGATGCGCTGACGATGCAGGCGCAGGACCGCAAAATGCCGCTTGGCGATATCCTGGTGAACATGCAGGTCGTCACGCTCGATAATATCAAGCGGGTATTGGCCCAGAAACTGGGCATTCCCTTTGTTGGCTTGCGGACCTTTCAATTCGAGCCGAACGTGATCAAGTCGGTGCCGGGCGAATTTGTCCGCAAGCACGTCATCATGCCGATGTACCGGACCGATACGCGCATTGTGGTGGCGATGGAAAACCCACTTTCTACTCAGACTCTGCAAGCGCTGGCTTTACTGACGAAGCTGAAGGTCGATCCGGTAATGGCGTCGTTGGATGACCTAACCCATGTGATTGAGCAATTTTATGGCGGCTTGAGTAACGGTGTGAATATCGCAGAGCTGGTCTCTGAACTTGGAACCGGGTCGGCGACCGGTGGCCTTGAACTGATCATGGATAACACGATCACCGAATCCGACAATGTCCTCGTTCGGTTGGTGAATAAAATTATTGTCGATGCGTCGGAACAGGGCGTCTCGGACATCCACATCGAATCGATGAAAGGGAATCGTCCGACCCGTGTGCGCTTTCGCAAGGATGGTGTGTTGTCGACGTATTCCGAGATTCCTGCCAATTTTCGCAATGCCTTGATTTCCCGAATCAAGATCATGAGCCGGCTGGATATCTCGGAAAAGCGACATTCACAGGATGGCAAAATCAATTTCGAGCAATTCGGCCCCGCGAAAATCGAATTGCGGGTGGTGACGATGCCAACGACCGAAGGCCTGGAAGACGTGGTCATGCGGATCCTGGCTGCGCCGAAGGCGGTGTCGATCGACAGTCTCGGCTTGGCGCCGTATGCACTCGAAGGATTGAAGAAACTGGCGCACAAACCGCACGGTCTGCTGTTCGTGTGCGGCCCGACCGGTTCCGGCAAGACTACGACACTGCACGCCATGCTGGCATTCATCAATACCCCGGAGCGCAAGATCTGGACGGTCGAAGATCCGATTGAAATTACCCAGGACGGATTGCGTCAGGTCCAGGTTCAGACCCGGATCGACTGGACTTTCGCAGCCGTTCTGCGCAGCTTCATGCGAGCCGACCCGGACGTGATCATGGTGGGCGAGACGCGCGATCCGGAAACTGCCAAGACCGTGATCGAAGCATCGTTGACCGGACACCTGGTATTTTCCACGATGCATACGAACAGCGCTGCTGAGAGCGTGGTGCGGCTGCTCGACTTCGGCTTGGATCCCTTCAACTTTGCCGATGCCCTGCATGGTGTGGTCGGACAGCGACTGGCACGACGATTGTGTACCCAATGCCGGAAAGTGCACGCCGCTACGGATGAAGAGTTGGACATGCTGACGTTTGAATATTGCTTTGAAACCGAACTCGATCCGACCACCATTCGCGCTCAATGGGTACAGCAATATGGCGGGGTCAGTGGCGTGGTCAACCTGTATGCATCACCGGGGTGTCAGCATTGCAGCAACAGCGGCTACAAAGGACGGGTCGGGATACATGAATTATTGATATCGACTGCCGCCATCCGAAAGAAAATTCACGCTCGGGCAACGGTGGTCGAAATCCTCCACGCCGCCATGGCCGAAGGGATGCGTACGATAAAGCAGGACGGTATCGACAAGATCCTGCAAGGCCATACGGACTGGGATCAGATCAAGGCGATGTAACAATGGCTCGTATTGCTGCGTTGCTGACGCCTGCCTACAAACGCCTTAACAACTGGGATCGGAAAGCGGGTCGCACAATTGTGGGCGGCCCACCGCATTGATTTTTACTTTGCGTTGGAAGGTCGTGTTGCCACTGATCGAAAATGTCCAGACGCCGCTGAGGACAGCCAGACTATCACTGGCCTGCCGAGCTCGGCCGGTGCCGTCGTACGAAAGCGTAGTACCGAAGGATGGCGCTGCGACCTTAACCAAACTTGGCAAGTCGGCATGGGTGTAGATCCGCTCTGCAGCCCCGCTGGGAGCTGGAGCCGAAATTGTCCAGCCTTTTTCCCAATTTCCCGACACGGCTGCAAGCTCAACTGCCGTGCCGCGGCGAATCGCCTCAGCGCGAGCCAAGCCGATTGCGGCATACAGATCGCTGGACGCGGTCGTGAGTTTTTGCCGATCGATGGTTTGCTTGAAATTGGGGACGGCGATTACCAACAGGATGGTACCAATCGCCAATACGATCATCAACTCGATCAGAGAAAACGCCGCCTGCCGAGGGATATTCTTGCACTGGTCGGAATCACACATGGCTTACCAACATCCAGCAGGAGTGGTGCCGGTTACTGATTTCAAACCATCACTCTGCAGGAAATAGTTGCCACAGTAGTTATCCACGAATGGTTTGACATTCGCGCTATTTTGCCGCGCCTCAAGCTTTATGCACCGGGAGAGTGTGCTCGGCGTTGGAGCTGTGCCTGGGAGCGTGCACGTTGTCCCAAAAATTTCATACGAGCTCGATGCACTGGTATCCGAAGAAAACCACTTGAACCGGCTCAAATCAGAGTTCGCTGGCGCTGCCGCAATCGCGGCCTTGTCAAAGGCAAGGTACGTATTCTTCACGGAATAGTAGCGCTCTTGCATCTCCATCATATGTTGTAGCGCTGCCCGCGCTTCTGCGCGCCGAGACTTACGAATGGAATCCTGGTATGAGGGATAGGCGATTGCCGCGAGGATACCGATGATCGCGACAACCACCATGATTTCAATCAGCGTAAAGCCGGGCTGCCTGCAGCGCAGTGGCAATTGCGAGCCGACTCCGGGTAAATGAATGGTGCACTTCATCGCTAATCCTTGGTTCTTGATCGAAATGTCCATGAGCCGCTTCAATTATTCAGACTGCAAGTGCGTCAGGTCGGCATTGACAACCAAACCAGGCAATCGCCCGGAAATTTGATTGTCGGGTAGAGTCCGTGCTGGCTCGCCAGGTTGTCCGATCGACCGTTTTAATACTTTGTATCAACGGGTCGCGCTCAGAAGGCTCAAACCAGTTCGCAGCAGACCCGAATCTATCTTATTTATGCAACACCCTTCTTCAAAAATTGCTCCGAGCAATTGTTACTCAGCATGCGTTGGTCAAGCAATTCACCGTTCCATTTGAAAGCGCAGTCGATCCGACTCAGGATCCTCGTGCAGGCAATGAAGAAAGTGCCAGTGTTATCGACACGCGATGCATGAAGGTTACGTTCGCGATGACCCACGTCAACTGCCCTACTGCGAATGTGCGTCGGTAAAGACGAGGTTTCGAAGTTGTGACCTCAGTGGGCAGCCAAGGCGAAATCTTGGACTTTCGACCCTGCACAGATGGCGCTTTAATGATGACAAGACGCAAAGAGGATTTTGAGTGGCGCACTGGTTGCGCCACCTGCAGTGAAGGACAATCCGTGACCTGGGCGAAAGATTCGCATCAACCTGTTAAACCGGAGACCCCGAGGCTGCCGCTCTGGTCTCGTTTTCTCACAGTCCGGAGATGAAGTAGTGGAAGATTGTCATACTTTAAATTCCGAAAAAACATACCTAGTTCCACTACTCGCTATTTCTCGCCCATCAACTGTGCGTCCTCGCGCTCGCGATACGCATGCGCCACGTTGAGCGGATGCTGTCCAACGTATTCGACCCAGTGCCGGAAGCCTGGCAGGCCAAGCCTGGCGCCACTGCTGGCGGCGTCGCCGCGTTGCGCAATATCGGCATCGCAGGTTTGCCGCAAGTCGGTCAGATAGGCTGCAAAGCGCCGCAGGACCGCAGCGTCGGTTGCGCCGCCGTGACCGGGGACGACTGATTGCACCGGCAGTCGTTGCAAGCGCTCCAGTGCGCTGATCCATCCGGACAGTTCCGCTTCGCGCAGATACGGCACTCGATCGGCATTGGCCAGGCCGCCTGTAAACAGAATGCCGGTGGCCGGCAAGAACACGGCAAGATCGCCGCGCGTATGGGCGCGGTCAAATACCTGGAACTGCAGTGTGATTTTTCCCAGCACCATGACTTCACCGTCCTGCGCCAAGCGCGTCGGCACGCGAATCGTGGTGCCCAGCGTCGCGGCTTCGCCGATCTGGTCACTCAGACGTTGCAGGCAGGTTGTACAGCGGGCCCGCATCAGGTCGGCTGCAGCGCTCGAGGCGATGACGACAGCTTGCGGAAATGCGTCGTTGGCCAATACGTTTTCAGGATGGGCATGCGAATCGATCACCCATCGCACCGGTTCGGCGCTGACCGATCCGGCAAGTCCCGCAATTACCTGACCACGCGCCAGGGTCGGACCGGGATCGATCACGATCAACCCTTCACCCGTGGCGACGATTCCCGTGTTGGCGATGGCGCCCAGGTTGGCAGGACCAATAGCCGCATTCGTTCCCGCCACCCGCCATACACCAGGTGCAAGTTGCAGAAGCTCCTCTGCGGCTGCGCCATACGAGCACACCAGTGATCCCCCAACCAGCAGAGCACGCAGCAAGCAGTTTGAGTAGGACATGGATTTCTCCCGCGCGCGGGACGGCTGCGCATGGCAAGTGGATCGATTTGTCTGACAGAGCGAGAAGTGTAATTCACGCTTTAAAAGGTTGCCTGCCAAATCAGACTTCCAGCACCGCGCCCGCCTCGCAGCTGATCAGGTACAAGCGCTGATAAATTCCATTTGTAATGGTCATCAGTTCTGCATGCGTGCCGCGTTCGGCAATCTGCCCGTGGTTCATGACAACGATGCAGTCGGCGGCGCGAATCGTCGATAACCGGTGGGCAATCGCAATGATGGTCACCTTTCCGTGCAGTTCCTGCAACGCTTCCTGCACGATCTGCTCGGTGGCGCTGTCGATGCGGGAAGTGGCTTCGTCGAGAAACAGGATCCGCGGCCGACCCGCCAGGGCGCGCGCAATGGCAATGAGCTGCTTTTGTCCTGCCGACAGGCTGGCGCCCCCTTCGTCGAGCAGCGTGTCGTAACCCAGTTCCAGGGCCTGGATGAAGTCGTGTGCATGGGCTGACCGTGCCGCCGTTTCGATCGCCTGCTGTGACAAACCACGACCCATGTCGATGTTCTCGCGCGCGGTCGCAGCCAGAAGCATCGGCTCCTGAGGCACCAACCCGAGCTCGGCGCGGAAGATCCGGTCGTCGATTGCGTCGATCGCCACGCCATCGATTTCGATGCTGCCTTGTTGCGGCTGATAGAAACGCAGCATCAGGCTCAGCAGCGTGGTCTTGCCACTACCGGTGTGCCCGACGATGCCGTAGAAGGCGCCGGCCGGCACCGACAGATTCAGGTCACGCACGACCGGATGTGCCGGATCGTAACCGAAACCCAGGTGCGCGATCTGCAGCGCACCAGGACCGATACCGGCACCATCGACGACCACCGGCGCGGTGGCTTCCTGGAGTAACTGGTTGACCCGCGCAGCGGCGATCACCGCCTGCTGCAATTGACTGAATTGCAAAGTGATTTGGATCAGTGGATCCACCACGCGCGCGATGTAGCTGACAAATGCATACAGGATGCCGACCTCCAGACCGCTCAGCTGGCGTTGTCCGAAACTGTAGATCACCACGATGAGTAACAGGATGTTGAGCAGATCCAGCGCCGGGCGCAACAGCCAGGCATTGGCACGCAGCTCGGCTTGGCGCGCGGTGAAATGCTGGGCATTGGTAAGCGCAAAGCGTAGAGCGAAGCGGCCCGTGGCATTGTTGGCTTGCACGACTGCCATGCCGCCGATCGATTCAGCCATTTGCGCATTGATTTCGCTGCGCAATTCGCGCGAACGGACCACCGCCGGCGAGCTCCAGCGCTGGTACAACCAGACGATAACCATTACGGCCGGCACCAGCGCCAGCACGATCAGCATCAGGCGCCAGTCGAGCCACGCCATGGCGACCATGGCGCCAAGGAGCACGATCGAACTATCCAGCATGACGAACAACACCTGGACATACAGTGTCTTGACTGCCTCGGTGTCGTTGGTGACGCGGCTGATCAATTGCCCGGTGATGGCTTGATCAAAAAAAGCCATCGGCAAGCGCAGCACGTGGCCGTAGACCACTTCCCGCAAGCGCCGCACCGAACGCATTGCCAGCCCCGACAGACGGACCAGCTGCAGATAGCGGACGGCGCTGGCCAACCAGCCGCTCAGCACACAGGCAGCCAACAACAGTGCCATGCGCGGCCAGTCCAGGCGGTGCGGTAACAGGTAATCGTCGATCAGCGCCTTGCCCAGGATCGGCCCCATGACTTCCAGTCCGGCGGCGACGATCAGCCAGGTGATGCCATGGACCAGATGCCGCCGTTCCGGACGGGCAACCCGCCGTAACAAGTCCACCGCCTGCTTCGTCTGGCCCGGCGCCTTGACGTCGAAGTCCATCTCAGAGCGCATCAAGACTGGCCTCCAGCTGCTGGTAGCGCCATTGCGCGGCATACCACCCATCCTGTTCGAGCAGATCGGCGTGGGTACCGGATGCGCTGATGCGGCCGGCTCGCAAGACCACGATCCAGTCGGCGTCCGCAACTGCGCTCAAGCGGTGGCTGGCAATGACGGCGCTGCGGTTTGACGCTTGCGCAGCGACTGCCGATGCGCTCGCGCTCGCCGACGCGCGCGCGCTGCGCAAGTGAGCGAGGATCTGGCTTTCGGTCAAGGTATCGACGGCCGACAAGGCATCGTCCAACAGCAGCAGACCAGTGGCAGCTAGCAATGCGCGTGCCAGCGCGATGCGCTGCCGCTGGCCACCGGACAGCGTGATGCCGCGCTCGCCCACCATGGTGTGGTAGCCCTCAGGGAAACGCAGGATATCGTCGTGGATGGTCGCGATGCGCGCGACGTGCTCGACCTCGTCGGCTGTCGCCTCCGGGCGCGCCAGAACGATGTTGTCGAAGATGGTCGCCGAAAACAGGAAAGCTTCCTGTGGCACCCAGCTGATCGCAGCACGCAGGCATGACAAACGGTAAGCCGATAGCGCATGCGCACCCCACTGCAGCGCGCCCTGCTGCGGCGCATACTGCCGCAGCAACAGGCGCAGCAGTGTCGACTTGCCACTGCCGGTCGGCCCGACCAAACCGAGAGTGGTGCCGGCCGCCAGACGCAGCGTGATGTCGGCCAGGGCGGCATTCGCCTGTCCAGGATAGGCAAACGTGACCGCCTCCAGCTGCAGCAACCCGGAGGGTGTCGCATCGATGTTGCCGTCGTCGACAATCGAAGCCGGCGCATTCAGGATCGGCTCCAGTCGCGTCCAGGCGGCTCGGCCCCGTTCGAACAGAGACAG
Source organism: Herminiimonas sp. (assembly GCA_043753685.1). Taxonomy (GTDB): domain Bacteria; phylum Pseudomonadota; class Gammaproteobacteria; order Burkholderiales; family Burkholderiaceae_D; genus JANXSS01. Next base: position 7,345 of record JAYUWF010000114.1, on the reverse strand, counting down.
CACCCACCCTGCTGCGAACATGGGCCAGATCAGTTGACTCAAGTACATGCTGAAGCTGGTAAGAGCGCCGATCGTCAGCGCAGCGTTCCAGACCAGATAGCCGCCAACGGCCAGCGTCAATCCCGCTGCTGCAGACAACGTGACGCCGACCGCCGGTTCATACGTCGCTTCCCATCGCTGTGCTTGAAAATTTGCTTCGGAAGCGACTTCGGCCAGAGTTGCAAACTGCGCTGCACTACGCGCCTCGAGCCCCAGAGCGCGCAAGCCGCGCACGCCTGCCAACGCTTCCTGCACGTGGACGTTGAGGTCGCCAAAGCGCGTCAGCGCATCGGCCGATGCGGTGTGCACGCGCGTCGAGATGCGCCAGAATGCAAATGCCATGAAAGGAAAAGGCAACAGGGCGACCAGAGTCAGGCGCCAGTCGACGCCGATGAACATCGACGCCAGTACCAGGAGCAAGGTGAGCGAGCCGTCGAAACCGGCCAGCATTGCCTCGCCGGCAACCATTTCAATGGCATCGATGTCGTTGGTGGCCAGTGCCATCAGGTTGCCGGTGCGCTGCTGCTGATAAAAAGCTGGTCCCTGCACGGAAAGGCGCGCATACAGCGTGGTCCGCAGCTCGACGCCGAACTGATAAGCGGCCTTGAACAGCTGCAACCGCCATCCGACCCGCATGAAATAAATGGTGATTCCGATTGCCAGCAACCAGGCCAGTTCGACCAGCAAGTCGTGCTGATCGAGCCGATGCGCGACCATACCATCGACAATCCTGCCGACCCGGCGCGGTACCAACACCGTCAGGACGGAGATGGACGCCAGCATCGCTGCGGCCAGGGCATAGGAGCGACGTTGTCGACCGATGAAGCCAGTGATCAACCGGGAGAAGGTCATGATGGGCGCTGCTGCATCACGTCACTTCCCGGCAGTCCCGTTCAACAGTGGCGCACAGACACCACTGCCGCAATTGCTGCCGATACAGCGTTACCATGCTGCTCATTTCAAAAAGTCACCAATCCCAGCTTGCTGGCGGTATAGACGGCTTCGCCACGGGAGTGGACTGCCAGCTTGCGGTAGATGTTCTTGATATGCTGCGCTACGGTATGCGCTGAAATGAACAGGGTGGCGCCGATTTCACCATAGCTGAGTCCTTTGCCGAGCAAGCCCAGAATCTGAACCTCCCGCTCGGTCAAGGTTCCACCGCTCGGTCGGACGCCTGCTTCGACTTTCGCCACAGCGCCGGCGGCTGCGCTGGCGTTGGTCCGGGCAGTGCCCCCCGGTTTCGACGGCGCGTCGGCCGGTGCACGCAGTTTCTGCAAGATCCGTCGGGCAATCATCGGACTGACAGGCGAGCCGCCATCGACCAGAGTCCGGATGCACGAAACGACATCCGCCGATCCACTATCCTTGAGAAGATAACCGGTGGCGCCTGCTTCGATACTGGCAAGGATATGCGCATCGTCGGCAAAGACCGTGATCACCAGTACTTCGCAATCCGGATGCGCCACCAGTGCTTCACGAATCAGCAATGTGCCATCCATGTCCGGCAACCCGAGGTCGATCAAAAAAACATCCGCCGGGGTGGAGGCGATCAACGCCCTGCCCGTCGCGCCATCGGCGGCCGCACCGACCAGCCGTAGATCGGGCGCAGTCTCGACGATGTCAATGAATCGCTGGCGGAACTCGGGGTTGTCTTCAATAATTGCTATGGTCGATGGCATGGAATTTTATAGGGACGCGAAAGCAAGCCCGCGAGGCGGATTCAGGAGTAAGTCGAAGCTGGCGCCCTGCTCTAGAATACCTGATAAGAAATATTTTCGTCGTCAATCATAGATGTACGTGCCCCGACAACAGTCAGGCGACCATTTTTGCGCGCTTTCGTTGCTCTGGCGGCTCATGTGATCGTGCAGCACTCGAACCGCAACGGGGCGACGCTACGGGGGTCGAGGCCTGTTGTTCAATTGAACGAAGCGATCTCCCGAGTTTCACCGCTTGACACCGGTGCGGGTCGCAACGGCATTACCGCGCTTGCGCACGGCAATACGATCCTGATGGTCGTGCCCTGCCCCGGCGCGCTGACGACCTCTGCATGGCCATCCAAAAATGCGGCGCGCTCACGCATGCCAAGCAGGCCGTGGGTTGTCTGATTGCGTGCGCGTTCGGTCGTCATGCCGATGCCGTCGTCCTGTACGGTCATGCAGACCACCTGCTCCATTGGCGTGAGCGTGATGCGCACCGAGGTGGCACGCGCGTGTTTGGCCACGTTATTGAGTGTTTCTTGCAACATACGAAATAACGGAATGTGCAACGGCATAGGTATTGCAGCTTCCTCATCAGGCAAAACGACTTCGGTCTTGACGCTGCTGATTTGCGAGAATTCGCTCGCCAGTTCTCGGATCGCCTCGATCAACCCCAGGCTGTCGAGAGTATTCGGCCGCAAGCCAGCCTGGATCCTGCGGGTACTTTGGGTGATTTCTTTGAGCAAGGTACGCACCTTGTCTGCATGCTTTGCAATGGATGGCGCATCGGCGTTCTGGCGAAAATGGCCTTCCAAAATCATCGACAGGGCAGTCATCGACGATCCTATATCGTCATGCAACTCCCGCGCGATCGCGCGTTTCTCATCCTCGCGGATCGATTCCAGATGGCTGGCGAGCTGGCGCACTTGTACCGTGCGTTCGGCTATTTTTTGTTCCAGTTGTTCGTTGTGCAGACGGCGCGCTGCCTCCGCGGCAGCCCGCAGGCCCTGACTGCGTCGCATCAGACGAGCGCTGATCAATGCCAGTGCCAAACCGGTGATGACAAACACCAGAATCGTCAGCAGCGAAATGAAGTAAGCGCGCTCGGCCGCCTCGTTGCGTTGGCCCATCAGCCGAGCTTCTTCTTCCAGCATGGTGTCGACTTCGACGCGGATGATGTCCATCACGTCCTTGCCATAATTATCCATCATCAACGACTGCGCTGCGGTGAAATCTTTTTCGCGGCGGACCTTGATGACGAGATCGAGATCAGCGAGTTTTTCGGCAATCAGGGGCTCGAGCTTGGCGATGCGCTGCTGTTGCACGGAATTGTCGACGGTCAGGGCCTTGAGTTCGGACCAGTTATGGGCCACCGCCTGCACCAGTGGCGCATATGGCTGGAGATAGGTGGGCTGTCCGGTGATGACGTAACCGCGTTGCACGGCCTCGGCTTCGCGCAGTGAGGAGACGGCTTTGGTGATCGCGACAATCACGCGATGGGTATGCCGGATCATGCGGTCGCTGCGGGAAAACTGTTCGACGTTACGATAAAAAAATCCGCTCATCGCAATGAGCACCGTGATGATCAGTATCAGCCAGAGGGTCGGACGGCGATGAACCGGTTCGCTTTCCGGTGGCTCGACTACATTCATGAAGTCGTTCTTTCCTGACTACGCGTCGCCGGATCCTGCCGACTTGAATCCTGCCGACTTTTTACTTGCTTGCCGAATCGCCCGCTTCGAGTGACGTAGTGGGCCGTTGCTTCATGTTTCCATCGGTGCCGGCGTGGTCACCCCTGGAGGAAGTGATCGGCCCGTTACTACGTGCCCGCCGATTGTAGCACCGGAGATATTGCAATGCATGACCCTGGCGTCATGCGTCGACTCGGGGAAAGCGCGTTAGCACACCGGACTGCACGCCTGAAGCGACAGCGTGCGGCGTTGAACGCCTTACTTGGTATTGACGGCATCCTTGAACGCTTTGCCAACAGAGAATTTTACTGTTTTTGCTGCGGCGATCTGGATGTCTTCTCCCGTGCGCGGGTTGCGGCCGGTGCGGGCAGCGCGGCTACCGGCAGCGAAGGTTCCGAAGCCCACCAGTTGAACGCTGTCGCCCGCCGATACGGTTTTGATGACATGGTCCAATAAGGATTCCAGCGCTCGTTGCGCGGCCGCTTTGGAAAGGTCGCAGTCTTGTGCGATCGCGTCGATCAGTTCCGTCTTGTTCATGGTCGGCAGTCCAGGCAAAGTGAAAGAGGCGTGATTCTAACATCGCCCCTGACGGTCAGCCGCTGGATTTTGCAGATCGGCTGATCGCATCGGCATCGTTGACAGCAGCAGCAACGCCAGCGCTCGAAATTCGGCGGGCAACGATGCGCCCAGGGCGCAACCACTCGCTGCTTGCTGCTGCAAACTCGGCCGCCAACAACGGGTCGGTGGCTGCGACATCCGCCCTGCAGCGTTGGAAAAATTTTTTGACCTGGTCGCGCAATGTTCCTGCCCCGATCCCGGCCATCGGATCGTACGGCTGTCGCGCGCAGGGCGCCCAGGGCGCACGCAGGGCAGCATCGGCGGCCATCCCCAGCAGATAGGCGTGGCGATTGGCAGGCGCCTGCGGATCGGCCTCGAGTCCGCGGTCGCGCAGGTGGTCGTGCACCCTTCTGGCCTCGCAGGCCGGCAAGGGCAGCTTGCGCTCTGGCCGGCCAGGCTCGGACCAATGCAAGGACCATCGTCCCGTTTTTGGCGCTGGGTACAGGTCGCCGACCCGGCACTGCACCAGTTGACCCACGCGCAGTCCGGTGGTGCTGATCAGCGCGATCGCCAGCTCGAGTCGCTGATTGGCCGACGTCGCGGGTAGTCGAGTCAGCGTTCGGTCGATCGCTTGCCAGGCGCCATCGCCAAAGCCGCGTCGCTGATGCATCTGCGTCGATGCAGACGGTACCGGGACGGACTCCCACGGGCTCAATGTCAGGTAACGTTGCTTGACCAGGTAGCGACACATCCCTCGCAGCACCGTCGCTGCAAAGCGCCGTGCGGACAGCGACAGCGCGCCTTCAAACGGACGCCATTGCGGATGCCGCTTACCACGGCCGCGCGGCGCGCACCAGGGCGGTGTGGGCGCTGCCAAGAAATCGAGGTACAGCACGCAATCCTCTGGCGCGACCGATGAAAGCGCGATCCGGCGCTCCAGAAGCAGCCACAGGATGAAGCGCTCCGCTTCCTTCCAGTACGCTCGCTGGGTATGTGACAGTGGGCCCAATGCGGCCCAGTCACGCAGATCGCTCGACGCCAGTGGCAGGCGGGCCTTGGCGCCCAACCACGCCCGAATGGCGCTCAGATCATCCGCCGCAACGATTCGGCACGCCGCTGGCGCAGCGCGCAAGGGACCCTCCTGTGTAATGTCGATTGGCAGGGTCAGTTGATCAAGTGGCGTGAACTGGTGTCGCGCCGCTGGTCTCGGCAGCCACGGCGCAGGGGGTTCGAGGTACGAATGATTCGCCGGGGTGCCGCCTGGCGCCAGGGCAGAAGCCACGCCACCGAGGGAGGGATGCAGCGCTAGCCATTGCGCAATCCGGGTGGCCTTGGTAACGCCAATTGCCTCAATGCCGCGCCACCACCGCGCCCCAAAACGGTTCATGTGGGTGATCAGGTCGGTCAGCCGGTGCAAGCCGGCCCGCGCCAGATGGTCCGCCAGACCCGGATCGATCCAATTGGCGATCGCGTCGCCGGTCTGTGGCAATTGGGCAACCGTTTGTTGCAACCAATTCAGTGCCTCGAGTTGGCGGCCCAGCAGTCGGGTCCGGCGTAACTGTGATCGGGCACCGCCGATGTGGTGCTGTTGGTACAGTTGAATTTGTTCGGCTTCCGAAAAATTTTCCAGGTTTTGGAGCTGGATGAAATCGGCCAGCGCAGGCAATCCCTGCACCGTTGGACTGGTGCCGCCCGAAGACAGCTCCATGACCACCAGGCGCGCGGTGCCCGGCCTGCCATGCCGCCTGGCGGCGGCGGCGAACTCGGCGCGAATTCGACCGATCAGGCGCTGCACCGCGGCCGCATCGCCCTGTGCGCCGTCGACCCGTAAATAACGTTCCCAGCTTTTACGAGGATCGAGTCCCTGGATCACCGCACGCATGAAGGCGAAATGACCCGCGTGCAGGAAGTGCGATAGGGAGTCCGGGCCAGGCGATGGCGTTGAATCGATAACATTCATCATGTAACCCTATGATTATCATAAAAAAATTGTGCAAGTGGCTTTCGGACCGTCCGGCGACGCCATCTTTTGCTATCAATGATAATTTTTCCTGGATTTGCCGAAGCTTATCATCAAACTTTCAATCCAGCGCCAATTAAAGTTGCTTTATGTAACTAGTAGAATAGAATTAATTACCAATAGTTGGTTTTACCGCCACGGTGGCGAAGTGCGTGCCGCCTCTTCCAGGGATTTTCCATGTTTTTTTCGCTTCTGCGCAAAGCCGGGTCCGCGGCGCTGGTCTTGTGTATTTTCTTGCCAATGCGGGCGGTTGCAGCGCCGTTGTTGAATGAGGCGCTCGACATTGATCGCCTGGTACAACAGCATCCGCGCAAGGCAGCAGCAAGCGCGCAAGCCCTGCTGCAGCAGGCAACGATCAAAAATGACAAGGCTCTGCAGTTGCGTGCGCTGCGCATTCTGGCAAATGCCCATTCGCTGTTGGGCAACATGGTGGTACTGGGTGAAGATCTAGGGCGTGGCGAGCGTCTTGCCCAAGAGATGAAAAATCGCCAGGCACAGGTCGAGTTCATGCTGGCACGAGGCAATGACGCAGAGCTTGAACGACAGTTTTCGCGCGCCGACCGGCGCTTTGCGGAGGCCTTGGCATTTTCCCAAAAATTCCAGATGCCGCTCGGTATAGCGACGAGCTACGCAGCCATTGTTTCGGCTGCGCTGGACCGGGGCGTTACGAACAACGTTGTCGTCTATGCGACCAAGGCTTACGATTTGTTCGAAAGTCAGGGCGACTTGCGGGGAATGGCGCAGATGCTCGCGGTACTCGGGATGGCCAGTGCCGACCCGGCACGCAGCGTGGCTTATCTGGAACGGGCGGTGGATGTGACCGATGCAGCCGTCTATCGTTGGGATGCGGCGCTGGCCAGCTACCATCTGGGCGCCGCGCTCTTCCGGAGCAAGAACTACAAGAAGGCCAGTGTCGAACTACGTAAGGCGCTCGACGGCGCGGTAGAAATCGGTGTGCCGATTCATGCCGCCTACGCACGGTACTACCTAGGCCGAGTCGCGTTGGCGGAACGGCGTTTTAACGATGCCATCATGCACTGGGACCAGGCGATTCCCGTGTTTACCCAGAACGGCGACCTGCCGGCACTGTTTGAAACGCAGCGTTTCCGGGCCGATGCGCTGTCCGCGCTGGACCGAAAGACAGACAGTAATGTCGCGCTGCAAGCGGCGCGCAGTGCAGCCCAGGCGGTGCGTACACTGGAAGGCAAGGGCAAACTGGTTCCCCGCAATGGGCGCATCCAGGCGCCATTCAACGAATACCAGGCCGCTTATCAAGAAATGCTTGGGACTGATGGGCGGACGGCGCTTGGCAGCCTCGGCAACGCTGCCAGCAGCGTTGC
>JAYUWF010000113.1:0-6248 GCA_043753685.1 Herminiimonas sp. | reverse complement strand
AAACAGCATGGTGAAAAAACCGGGAAACGCCCTGTGCCGGGCGCTTTTTATGCTGTATCCAGCAGCGAAAGCACGCTAATGGACAGGGCCGTAAATTGTCGTGCAGCGCCGCCCCGGCGACTTCATGGCGGTCCTATGGGAAATGTAGGAATTCTGATCGACTCCCACTAGAATCCCTGTAGTATTCTTTCAATGGATTTCTTGTAAATCAACAATGTGGACGTGCTGATGACTGATGCTAAAAAATTGAAAGCTTTCGTATTCGATGCGTACGGAACCGTGTTCGACGTCCACTCCGTGGTCAGTCTTGCAGAAAAATTTTTTCCAGGAAAAGGTGCACTGTTGAGTCAGACCTGGCGTGCAAAGCAGATTGAATACATGTATTTGCGTACGCTGATGGGACGCTACATACCGCACGACCAAAATACGGAAGCTGCGCTGGTGTATGCCTGCAAGTTTCTCGATCTCGACTGCGACACCGATCGGCGCGCTGAACTGATGGATCAATACCTGAAGCTCAAGCCGTTCCCGGATGCGCCCGGCGCATTGGAGGCGCTCTCAGGCTACCGGCGAGCGATTCTTTCCGTAGGCACCAAGCCGATGATCGAAGCAATCGTTGCCAATGCCGAACTGAGCAGTCAGTTCGATGCATTGCTCAGCGTCGACACCGTCAAGGCTTACAAGCCGCACCCGTCGGTGTATCAACTGGTGCTCGACGAGATGTCGCTGGTCAAAGATGAAGTCGGCTTCGTCACCTCGAATTTCTTTGATGTCGCAGGAGCAAAATCCTTCGGTTTCAAAGTGTACTGGATCAATCGCGGCAATCAGGTACCTGATGAATTAGGGTTCATGCCAGACCATATCCTGAGCAATCTTGGCGAATTGACGCGCTTTATTTGACCAGGACTCGCGCCTTTTTTCTTTCAGAACCAATTTCTGGGAACCATTGCAGAAATTCCAGTCGTCGCATCAGTTCGGATACATCCAAGGGGAAAGATGATGAAGCAGGCAACGAAAATGACGAAAGAACAGAAGAAAATTCTTCTGGCGTCTTCGCTAGGTACCGTTTTTGAGTGGTATGACTTTTTTCTTTATGGTTCCCTGGCAGCGGTCATTGCAAAGCAGTTTTTTGCAAGTGCGGACCCGACTACTGGTCTGATCTTTGCGTTGCTTGCGTTTGCGGCGGGCTTCATCGTACGGCCGTTCGGCGCTCTTCTTTTTGGTCGCCTGGGCGACATGGTCGGTCGAAAATATACATTTTTGGCGACTATCCTGGTGATGGGATTGTCCACTTTCATCGTCGGTCTCCTTCCCAACTATGAAACGATCGGCATTGCCGCCCCCATCATCCTGATCACATTGCGCCTGTTGCAAGGTCTGGCCATGGGTGGCGAATATGGCGGCGCGGCCGTGTACGTCGCTGAGCACGCGCCAAACGGGCAGCGCGGCCATTTCACTTCCTGGATCCAGACCACCAGCACCGGAGGATTGATCCTGTCGCTGTTGGTGATCCTCGGCACCCGCACGGCGTTGGGCGAAGAGGCATTTGCTGCCTGGGGATGGCGCGTTCCGTTCTTGCTGTCCTTGGTGCTGTTAATTATTTCGGTATGGATTCGCATGACCATGCATGAGTCGCCGATCTTTGCGAAGATGAAAGAGGAGGGCAAGACTTCGCGAACTCCGCTTGGTGATGCCTTCGGTACCTGGCGTCATCTCAGAATCGTGCTGATCGCGCTGTTCGGCATCACCTGCGGTCTTGGGGCGGTCTGGTATGCATGTCAGTTTTATGTACTGCTGTTTTTGTCGCAAACGCTCAAAGTCGATAGTGTGACAGCCAATATTCTGGTGACAATTGGCCTCGTGCTGGCGACACCGTTCTTTGTCGTGTTCGGCAAACTCTCCGACCGGATCGGTCGCAAGAAAATCATCCTGATGGGGATGTTGTTGGCAGCGTTGACTTTTTTCCCGATCTTCAAGGCGCTGACGCATTTTGCCAATCCGGCACTGGAAAAAGCGCTGGCCAGTGCACCTGTCAGCGTCACCGCCGACCCGGCCGATTGTCAGTTTCAATTCAATCCTACCGGTACCAAAAAATTTCTTTCCTCATGCGACATTGCCAAGGCAAAGTTAATGGCAGCCTCCGTCAATTACACCAACGTGAACGCACCGGCAGGGACCATTGCCAGCATTATGATCGGCGACAAGGTAATCAGCTCATTCGACGCACGGAGCCTGTTGAAAGCGGAGGCTGACGAGAGGAACAAGTTTTTCTCGAAGGAGCTTGCAGGGGCGATCAAGGAGGCAGGCTATCCGACCAAGGCCGATCCAGAACAGATCAACAAACCGATGGTCGTACTGCTGGTGTTCATTCTGGTGATCTACGTGACCATGGCCTATGGTCCTACTGCCGCGATCCTGGTAGAAATGTTTCCAACCAGCATACGCTACTCGGCCATCTCGCTGCCTTACCATGTGGGTACCGGCTGGTTCGGCGGCCTCTTGCCGACGAGTTCGATCGCCATCGTTGCATGGCAGGGTGATATTTACTCCGGGCTCTGGTATCCCGTTGTGGTCGCCCTGATCACGGTCGTGATCGGCTTCATCTTTCTCAAAGAGACCAAGGATATCGATATCAGCAGAGAAGTGGAATCCGTTGCAGAAGCGGATACGGAGGCGGTCCACGGGATTGCCGTACTGGCTGCGTCGAGGGCGGGTGCTTAGTCCCGCACACGTCGTGCTATGTGATGAGCCGGCCCGGTAAAAGGGGCCGGTTTTTTTTATGTGCGCCCAGCATGAGCGCACTCTTGGAGGTGCAAGTCTTCCCGCAAGCTGACCACTGCGAGCAAAGTGGAACGCAACTACGCAATATCAAACGGCCCGAGAAATAATGTAGCATGGCCATCTGCCGGGGCGCCCGGCCACTGGGACGATCGGCAAACCCGCGTGCCTGTCGCAGCCGCGGTGCATCACGCCGCCAGCGACGCGTATTTGAAAACATCACACGCTCGTTCGTTCTTGCCACTGCGATGAACCGGTTACAAGCATGGCGAGTTGATCAAGCCGATTGAATTATTGCCGTCCATGAACAAGAAAAAAGCCAGCAGTTCCGCTGCCAAGCTAATCGATGCCGAGCGCCGACCGATCACTGCGCACGATGTCGCAAAATTTGCGGGTGTCTCCCAGTCCGCAGTGTCCCGCACGTTCACCGACGGTGCGAGCGTGTCCAGCCAGACGCGACTGAAGGTCAACGTCGCGGCCAAGCACCTGGGTTATCGGCCGAATTTCCTAGCCAGTTCATTGATCACCGGCCGATCAAAGATCATTGGCGTGACCATTCCCCATTTGTCCAATCCGTTCTATTCGTCCGTGCTCGACGCGCTTTCGACGGCGTTTTCAAAAGTGGGTTACCGCATCATGCTGTTTTCCACAAATCCCGGAGAAACGTCTGATCCGATTCTTGAAGAAATCTTGCGTTATCGGGTCGATGCCCTCGTGCTCGTATCGTCCAGCTTGTCGTCGCATTTTGCGGACGAGTGCCAACAAATCGGTTTGCCGGTTGTCCTTCTCAACCGTAAGACAAATAGCAAAATTATCTCAAGTGTCACTGGCGACAATCGACACGGCGCAAAGACGATCGCCGCGTTTCTGGTCGCAGGCGGGCACCGGCGCCTGGCCTACCTTGCCGGACTTGAAAGCTCGTCCACCAGTCGCGACCGTGAAAAGGGATTTTCCAGTTATCTGGTATCGAACGGCTTTGGTAAGCCGATGCGTGCGGTAGGCAATTACACTTATCAATGCGCTGCCGCTGCAACCAGGGTATTGCTTTCTCACAAAACTCCGCCAGATGCCATTTTTTGCGCGAACGATCAAATGGCTCTGGCGGCCATCAACGTTGCGCGTACTGAATTCAATCTTTCCATTGGGCGCCAGCTCTCGGTTGTCGGGTTCGACGACACCGAACCCGCGGCGTGGCCGACTTTCAGCCTCACCACCTATACGCAGCCGTTTCAATCGATGGTCGATCGCGTGGTGCGCATCGTTACCGATACCTTGCTCGACAAAGAAATCCCGGCGATCCAGGAACGGGTGCCTGGGCAGTTGATCGTAAGAGAATCGGCACGAATTCCAGACAGCGGCATCACATTGATCGATGGCGTCAAAATGTGGTCCTGCGCTTGAATCGCCTTTCGGATTTTTTCAAGATCCTGCCTCGCCAATCAAACAGCCGGTTCGCACCGTACTGAGCACAGACGCAACACGGATGATCGCCTGAACGTTTGGCAGTCGAATCAACACGCCGTCCTTTTTGCAGCGGAGAATTGAAAAGCCCTTGCCAACCACAGACACGTTCTCTACACTCAAAAGCTTGCATACGTATGCAAACAACTTCCAAGGAGACTTCTGATGGCTATGTGGTTAAAAAAAGGGGCTGAAGCCGAAGCCGTCAAGAGCGCTGCACGCGAAGTACGGGATACGGTTGAAAAGATCCTCGCCGATATCGACGCCCGTGGCGATATTGCCGTCAGAGAGTTGTCGATTCGCTTCGACAAACTCGATCGCGCCGACTACCGGCTATCGAATGCCGACATTCAAGACTGCATTTCACAACTGTCAGATAGAAATCTATCGGACATCGAATTCGCCCAGACGCAAGTGCGCAACTTCGCCCAGCATCAGCGAAACTCCATGCAGGACATCGAAGTAGAAACCCTGCCTGGCATCATCCTCGGACACAAGAACATTCCGGTCAACGCGGCCGGCTGCTATGTACCCGGCGGTAAATATCCATTGCTCGCGTCGGCCCACATGTCGGTCATCACGGCAAAGGTCGCTGGAGTACCCAGGATCATTACGTGCGCGCCGCCATTCAATGGCAAGCCGGCGGCGGCGATTGTCGCAGCACAGCATCTGGCTGGCGCAAACGAAATCTATTGTCTAGGTGGTATCCAGGCCATTGGCGCAATGGCCCTGGGCACCCAAAGCATCGCCGCAGTCGACATGCTGGTCGGGCCCGGCAATGCATTTGTCGCGGAAGCAAAAAGGCAGCTGTACGGCCGCGTCGGCATCGATCTGTTTGCCGGACCGACCGAGACGCTCGTCATCGCCGATGAAACCGTCGACGGTGAGCTGTGCGCGACCGATTTGCTGGGTCAGGCGGAGCACGGTCCGGACTCGCCCGCGATCCTGTTGACGACTTCCGAGAAACTGGCGCGCGAAACAATGGCCGAGGTCGAACGCTTGTTGACCATCCTGCCAACGGCTGCGATAGCGTCCGTAGCATGGGCAAAATACGGCCAGGTCATCGTTGCCGACAGCAAGGAAGAAATGCTGAGGATTGCAAACGAGATTGCATCCGAACACGTGCAAGTCATGACAAGCGACGATGATTATTTCCTTGCGAACATGACCAACTACGGTGCCTTGTTTCTCGGTCCGCGCACCAACGTCGCCTACGGCGACAAGGTGATCGGCACCAATCACACCTTGCCGACGATGAAGGCTGCCCGCTATACCGGTGGGCTATGGGTCGGGAAATTCCTCAAGACCTGCACTTACCAAAAAGTGTTGACCGACGAAGCGTCGCTGAAAATCGGCGAATACTGTTCCCGCCTGTGCGCACTTGAAGGTTTCGCAGGACATGGCGAGCAGGCAAATATCCGGGTGCGCCGTTATGGCCACAAGGACGTCCCGTATGGCGGCGCAGCCGAATAGCCTGTTTCACTCAGCATCGACTGGCTCGGACGGGACGCTTCGAACCGGATAGCGAGCCTTGTCGCGGTGCGGCAGGCGTACTGATCCTGCGCCAGGAACAGCCTTGAAGTCATGAACCGCCCGCCGCCGGCACCGACCGGCGCTGCGTCGGCGCCGGTCTTGTCAGCGTCGCGCAAGGCCTTCGCTTGCGCGATCGGGTCGATTCGAGTCCCCACAAAAACACCGCTACGAAAGCCCGCGCTGCACCGACGGAGATCGGGGCCGTGCCGCCAATAAATCCGGATGAATCCAGAAAAAATCTTGACATGGAAAAAAATTCCACTTAGTTTAGACGTACTAACCAATGAAATGGAATGTTCCGATGAATGGAACGGACGAGTCACCCGAGGAGCTGGAGAAATCGCCCGTCATCAAGGCGCTGCGGTTGTTGACGCACTTGGCCAAGAGCAGTGAACCGGTAGCACTGGCAGAGCTGAGCCGCGCCTTGAAATTGCCGAAGTCGACGAGTCACCGGCTTGCAAACATGCTCGAGCGCG
>JAYUWF010000112.1:0-6264 GCA_043753685.1 Herminiimonas sp. | reverse complement strand
TCTACGCGACGGTGTGCGTGGGCGATCCGCTGGCGGCGGGAACGCTGGTCGGCCCGCTGATCGACCAGGCCGCCTTCGATGCGATGCAGTCGGCGCTGGCGCAGGCGCGCACGGAGGGCGGCAGCGTCAGCGGCGGCGTACGGCTGCAGCCCGAGAGCAGCCAAGGCACTGGCGGCCGCAGCGGTTTTTATGTGCGGCCGGCCCTGGTGCGCATGCCGCAACAAAGCGCCGTCATGCACCGCGAAACCTTCGCGCCGATCCTGTACGTCATGCGATACGAAAATCTGGACGACGTCATTGCCCTGCACAACGCCGTGCCGCAGGGTCTGTCGTCGGCGATCATCACCAACGACCTGCGTGAAGCGGAGCGCTTCATGTCCCACACCGGCAGCGACTGCGGCCTGGCCAACGTGAATATCGGCACCAGCGGCGCGGAGATCGGCGGCGCCTTCGGCGGTGAAAAGGAAACCGGCGGCGGCCGGGAATCCGGCTCGGACGCCTGGAAAGCCTACATGCGGCGCGCGACCAACACCATCAACTACAGCGGCGCGTTGCCACTGGCCCAGGGCGTACGCTTCGACATCGACTGACGCTGCCACCATCACCATCACATCACCATCACCATCACATCAACGAAAAGCCCATCGACATGACCGCCACCAGCACGCCCCTGACCCTCCGCGCCGCCCGGGCCGACGACGTACCGACGATCCTCGGCATGATCCGCGAACTGGCCGAATTCGAACAACTCGCACACCTCGTGGTGGCCGACCAGGCGCTGCTGCAGGAAGCCCTGTTCGGCGACCGTCCGGCCTGCGAATGCGTGCTCGGGATGGAAGGCGATCAGGCCGTCGCCTTCGCACTGTTCTTCCATAATTTTTCGACGTTTCTCGGGCGCCGCGGACTGTACCTGGAAGACCTGTACGTCAAGCCGGCAGCACGCCGCCGCGGTCACGCAAAAGCCATGCTGGCGCATCTGGCCGGGCTGGCGGTCGAACGCGGCTGCGGCCGCTTCGAATGGTCGGTGCTGGACTGGAACGTCAATGCGATCGGTTTTTACCAGGGCCTGGGCGCCGACGTGATGCCAGACTGGCGTATCTGCCGTGTCACCGGGCCGGCGCTGCAGGCGCTGGCGACTTCAGGCAAATAGTGCAGGACAGAGGCGCGCAAGCGTCGCGTCCGCCTGCGACAGCGCCTGCCGTCAATCGTGTGAATGCGGATGGGGATGCTTGTGGATCGGATCGATCCACAGCACTTGTTCCGGCTGCTCGACTGCCGCGATGTCGAGATTGATCACCACCGCATCGTTATCGCTGCGCACCAGCACGCATTCGAGCGCTTCGTTCTCGCTGGCGTTGATTTCCTGGTGCGGTACATAGGGCGGTACATAGATGAAGTCGCCCGGGCCGGCCTCCGCCGTGAATTCCAGATGCTCGCCCCAGCGCATGCGGGCCCGGCCGCGGATCACGTAGATCACGCTCTCGAGCGCGCCGTGGTGATGCGCGCCGGTCTTGGCATTCGGATGGATGGTGACGGTGCCGGCCCAGAGTTTCTGGGCGCCGACGCGCGCATGATTGATCGCGGCGGCGCGGTTCATGCCGGGAGTCTGCGGTGTGTTGGTGTCGAGCTGGTCACCCATGACCACGCACACGCCATCGGTGCGCCAGTCGGTCGTGGCCGGTGCTGCCGCAGGCGGAATATCGCCGCTGCCGCTGGCGTTGTTGTTGTTGTCGGCGCTGTCGTCGTTGTTGCTGTTGTTGGCCATCGTCGTCTCCGGGAGTTTTCCCCGATGATACGCCAACCGACAGCACTCTTTCAGATCAGGCGGGTGTCGCTTCGGCCACCGACTGCTGGTCGGCTTCGACTTCTTCCAGCGCATCGACCAGCGCGCGGTTGACGATGCCGTCGACTTCCACCACCTTGGCGAGTTGATCGCGGAACGCTTGCGCCAGTGCGTCGGCGGCCAGCGAAAATGCTTCTTCGCAGTGGCTGGTGGTAAAGATGTACAGGCTGCGCAACGGGCTGACCCAGGCCAGCTTGACCTTCTTGACGCTGGCGTCGGGCTGTATGAATTCGAACCACATGCCGCGTTCGAAATTTTCCACCGATGCGACGAAAGCGTCCGGCGCCGGCTCCGGTGGCATGGCGGCGCGCTTTTCCAGGCGCCGCTCGGCAGCTTTCTGCGCTGCCTGCACCGCGATCTCGAGCTGCCGGTGCGGCGACAGTTCCAGCGGCGCCCGCACGATCGAGGCATGGCATTCGGCCAGGTCGGCGAAGAACTGCAGGCGATCGGCGTCGTCCCATTTCAGCACGTTCAGCCATTTGTTCAAGGTCGTCAGCAGCGCCGGCAATTTCGCCACCAGCTCCTTGCGTTGCTGGGTGTTGATCTTCGGCTGCACGCTCCAGATCAATTCATCCATGGTCTTGATGGCGCTTTCCAGTACTTGCGGCTTTTCATCCTTGACGCTGTGGGCAAGCGTGAGCACCGGTACCCAGCGGCTCTCCAGAAACGCTTCGACGAAGGTCGCCACTTCACCAGTGGCCACCCGCACGGCGACATCGGAGGTGGCCGAGCGGGTCGCCTCGCGCAGTTTTTCCTGTTTCAGTGCCTGCGTGATCGGCGCCGCGAGTTCGGTCGTGGCTTTCTTTTCTTCTTCGCTGAGGAAGGCTTCGAGGTCGGCCACCACATCGGCGAACAGGGCGATCTCGGAATCGAAATGCTGGACCCGGTCGACGTTGCGTGAAATCGCCTGGTAGAGCGGATCGCTGCGGCCCTTGTTCTGGTCCCAGCCGATGCTCGACGCGGTCAAGAGACTGATCAGGCGGCGTGCCGGATGCGATTCCTCGAAAAAGAATTCCTTGTCGAGAAGCGCTGCTTTCAATACTGGAATCTGCAGGAAGCCGATCAGCTCCTTCATCTCGGCCGGAATGTTTTGATCGCGGAAAACGGCATCGAAGATGCGCGTCATGACGTCGATCGTGGTCTCATCGACCCGCGTCATCGCGCCACGCGGCAGGTTCTCGCGAATCTGGCTCAGTCGATTGCGGCTGCCGTTCTCGGCTTGCGGCACCAGGCTCGCGCGCTGCTGCAACTCGGCCAGATAATTCGACAGGGCAGGCGTGATGGCGGGCAGGGTAGCCGGCATCATCCCGGCCACGCCCGCGGCAGAACCCGGCGCCATGAAAGCGTTCAGTTGCGGGAAGCCCGGCATGACGGGCAACTCCGCCATGTTCGATGGCGGCGCAGCGTGTGTCTCGCCGGCAGGCGCGTGCGGCACATGCCCGTGCTCGAACATGCGGCGCAACTGCTTGGCCAATCCCGGATCGGGCTTGGCTTGTTTCCTTGCATTCTGCGCCGCAGTCGACTTCTTGATCTGGTAGGCCTCCGACAGATTCGGCAGCACGCCGGCGTCGACGAAGGCGCGATCGATTGCCTGCAGAATCGGCGCCAGGTCGAGGAACAGGCCCAGATTCATCTGGTGCAGCATCAGGTGATGCGATTCTTCATGCGGATCGAACTCGCGCCAGGCCTGGTTCATCGCCGCCAGCAGCACGTCGGGGCGGAACGGGTTTTCAGAGGTAGTGACCTGGTCGCGGCCAAGCAGGGCGGCCATGCGCAGATTGAGTGCGGCCAGCAGCTCGGCATGGGCGACCTCCAGCGGCCGCGCGGCACTGTCGAGTAACAGCTTCTTTTCCATTTCCGCAAATGGCACCAGGCTCAGTTCTTCGGCATCGACTTCGCTGGCGCGCTTCATCAGGATGTCGAGCAGATCGACTTCATCCTGAAGGTTCGAGCGCAAACGCGCCGACGCCAGGTGATAGAACGGGTAGCCGTTGTTCTTCAACAGGTTGGAGGCATTGAAGCAGTGGTTCGCTTCCTTGGAATCGATGGCTTCCTGCGAGCAGTCGAACAGCGCGGCCGACATGCGCTGCGCAAACTCGTCGAGCTGCGAGTTGATCGCCTTGGAGGCCACCACGACCAGTGTGTGCAGGATATCGCGCCGCTTCGATGGTGAAATCGTCCGGTCGGGATCTGGCATGAACATAGAATTGGACACCATGGCGTTTCAATTCACTGAGGTGGTGCGGTGGGACGGACCCGGCCGGGCGGAGCTCGGTTCGGCGCGTCGAAGACGAGAATCCAGCGGGCGCAGTCTGGACACCATCTTCCGTAATGATTGAATATTGCCGCACAGAAATATAAATGTAAAGCGCTGCGGATCTTTTATTTCAGAAAATTGTCGCTTTCAGCGCTACTTTCGGCGATAAATTGCCGGTTTGTCCAGGCTTTCCGACGTTTTTACCCGAGCGCGCCGTTCAACGGTGTCACGGTGACACTGACTTCCAGGCTCTGCGTGCCGCCGCCCAGCACCGTGCCGCGCATCGGCGTCACGTCGCTGAAATCCCGACCCCATCCGAGGGTAATGTGTTCGTCCTGCACCAGGCGCCGGTTGGTGGGGTCGAAGTCGACCCAGCCGGCGTGGCTGCAATACACCGAGACCCAGGCATGCGAGGCATCGGCGCCGACCATGCGCGGCTGTCCGGGCGGCGGCGTGGTGAGGATATAACCGCTGACGTAGCGCGCCGCCAGCCCGAGCGAGCGCAGGCAGCCGATCATCAGGTGGGCGAAGTCCTGGCACACCCCGCGCCGGCCGACCAGCACCTCGTGCAGGGGCGTCGAGATGGTGGTTGCTTCGTCGTCGAATTCGAAATCGTTGTAGATGCGCTGGGTCAGGTCATGAGCCGCCTCCAGTAACGGCCGCTGATGCGTGAAGCTCGGCGCGGCGTACTGCGCCAGTTCGGCGCTGCACATCACGTGCGGCGACTCGAACAGGAATTTGGAAGGTTCGAGCGCCTGGCCCGGCATGCGCAACTGGGCCCGGGTGTTTTCCCAGGCCGGCGAAAGCGCGAGCTGGCTTGCGTCCGGTCGCCTCAGCAATGCAACCGTGGCCGATCCGCGCACGATCAAGGTGCGGTGCGGCGTGGTGAGCGTGAAGCTGCGGCTGGCATTGCCGAAATAATCGGTGCGCCCGGTCCAGTCCTGCGGCACTGGCAGCACCTCGATGTCATGCGCAATGACTTGTTGCCACCGGAAGATGCGCGGCGTCATGTGCAGCATTTGCTGCGACAGGGTGACGCTGCGCTGATATTGATGACGGGTTTCGTGCAGCACGTGATAGTGCACCGGCGGGAACGCGCTGTCGGACGGGCCCGGGTTCGGCTGCAGGGCGGATGGCAGACTCATGGCGTGAAACTCGCATGGTTGACGTCGCCGGTGTAGCTGAAAAAGCGCTGGCCGAGTTGTTCCGACACCGCCGCGCCGGCGCGTCCAAGGTCGCGCAACAATTGCAGAAGCAGGCTGCTGCCCGGCTGAAAATGCAGCTGCGGGTCGAGCGCCAGCAATTGCGCATGCAGCGAGACCAGGCGGGCCGTGCCGTCGCTGGCACTGTCTTCGGCGGTCAGCCGGGGCAGGAAGGCCAGCAGGCCGTTCAACTGGAACACCAGCGAGCGCGGATTGCTTTCATCGAGCAGCAGCAGGTCGAGCACCGGCAGCCACTCCGGTTGCGCCATGTAGCGGGCACGGTAGGTGACGATGCTGTCGGTAATTTCCAGCAACCAGTCGAGATTGCCGTCGGCCGGCATGGTCAGCGCATGTTCGAGCGCCTTGCCGACGAACTGCAGGCGCTCCAGGCGCCGTCCGACCGACATGAAACGCCAGCCCTGGTCGCGCGTCATGCCGTCGAGCGCAAAACCGGACAGGGTCATCAGCGAGGTCAGCGTATCGTTCAACATGGTGATGGCGGAGGCCAGTGTCGGCCGCTGCGCCAGTTCAGGATGCTGTTGCGCCAGCCGGTTCAGGGTATGCCAGTTGTCGACCGAAAGCCGCTCGCGCAGATGGCTGGCGACACGGTAGACCCGCTGCAGGTTACCGACCAGACCATGACCGTCGATGGCGATGACCGCGTCGAGCAAGGCGTGTTCCACCAGCAGATCGTCGAGCACCGATGGCGGCACCGCAGTCACAGAAGTCACAGGAATGACAGGAGTCACAGGAGCACCAGCGGTGATCGGCGCATGTTCATCGTCGCCACCCCCGTCCAGATCGATCAGGCCCGACCAGTCGCAAAAGGCCTGGACCGTCGACCACTCGCTGCCGCGCGCATCCGGTGTCGTATGCAACAGAAATTCCAGGGCGGTGCGCAACAGGCGCGTGATGTCGTCGCAGCGCTCGCAATAGCGGCCATACCAGAACAGGTCTTCCAC